>CAXBHA010000772.1:0-1756 GCA_963974955.1 uncultured Yeosuana sp.
ACAACGACCAATGTTTTTGCATAGCCTATTTTTTGTAAAACTGAGGCTAGATTTTTAACACCATTGGCATCTTTTACAGAAGCACCACCAAACTTAAATACTTGCATATTATAATTTTGAAATGTAATTTTTAATGCCTTGCTCATTTAAATGAACAACATTCCAGTCGCGCATTACATGAGCTCCCTTTTTTTTATAAAAAACAATGGCTGGCTCATTCCAGTCAAGGACTTCCCAGTTAATACGTTTTACACCTAATGAATGCCCATATTTTACCACTTCATCCAATAAGGCCGTTCCCATGCCTGTTCCTCTCATGGCTTCATTGACTATCAAGTCTTCAAGATGTATTGCCTTACCTTTCCATGTAGAATATCGTTGATACACCAATGCCATACCTTGAATGTTGCCTGAAACTTCGGCAACAAAACAATGGAATGCTGGGTTTTTTCCAAAACCATCTTTTTGTAAATCTCCAACACTCACTTCAACCGCTTGGCCTTCTTTTTCAAATATAGCTAATTCTTTAATTAGACTTAGTACTTGAGGCATATCATCCTTGGTGGCATTTCGAATAGTAAAATCCATTTTTTAATAGTTTGCTCAAAGATAGAGCAAAGTTATTAATTTATATAGAGCATTATTTGACGAAAACGTTGTAGTTGGTTTAAAATTAACGGATATTTGCACAAATAAAATTGACATTTACCATGACTAATAAAATACAAACCTTAGGTGAGTTTATCATAGAAAACCAGGCTTCTTTTAAGTACTCCTCGGGTGAACTTTCCAGTCTTATAAACTCTATTCGTTTAGCCGCCAAAGTGGTTAATTATGAGGTAAATAAAGCAGGTTTGGTTGATATTATTGGGGGTGCTGGCGATGTGAATATTCAAGGGGAACACCAACAGAAACTTGATGTCTATGCCAATGATAAGTTTATACAGACCCTTACTAACAGGAATATAGTTTGCGGAATTGCCAGTGAAGAAGAAGATGATTTTATTTCAATTAACAGCCAGGATGAAAATCATCAAAATAAATACATCGTTTTAATTGATCCTTTAGATGGCTCTTCAAATATTGATGTTAATGTATCTGTGGGCACCATTTTTTCAATTTATAGAAGGATAACGCCGGTGGGAACTCCTGTTGCGCTCGAAGATTTTTTACAAAAGGGAAATCAGCAAGTTGCTGCGGGTTATGTGGTTTATGGAACATCTACCATGTTGGTTTATACTACAGGTGACGGAGTAAATGGTTTTACGCTTAACCCAGCCATTGGCACTTTTTATTTATCACATCCAAATATGGAATTTCCAAAAAGTGGAGCTATTTACTCTGTAAACGAAGGTAATTATATTCATTTTCCTCAAGGGGTAAAAAATTATATAAAGTACTGTCAGAAAGAAGAAGACGATCGACCTTATACCTCTAGATATATTGGGTCTTTAGTTTCAGATTTTCATAGAAACATGATAAAAGGAGGGATTTATATGTACCCTAAAAGTTCTTTGAATTCCAACGGTAAACTACGTTTGTTGTATGAGTGCAACCCAATGGCATTTATTGCAGAACAAGCTTTTGGCAAGGCAAGTGACGGGTTTACAAGAATATTGGATATACAACCAACTGAACTGCATCAACGCGTTCCTTTTTTTTGCGGGAGTAAACTTATGGTTGAAAAAGCAGAGGAGTTTATGAGAGATGCTCAATAAAAAGAGGCTGTCTTAAAAGTGTCATTCTGAATAAAAAT
>CAXBHA010000773.1:0-1746 GCA_963974955.1 uncultured Yeosuana sp.
TTATCATTGGAATCAATATAATGTCAAATATCCTTTTTTAAGGGTCGACTAAATAGTTTAGATTAATAATTGGGAACCTCTAAAAACCCAATATTCTTCAATATGATTTTTCTGTCTTGATTTTTTTGATTTGTTTCCGGTTGAAACCTATTTTATATTTGTCTCATTCACACTGTAATCATCTTGTTATCAATTATTTATATGTATTATTGTTTCGTTCCGGACGCACGTTCCCATTAAATGGCCTGCAATTGTAACTTTCTGAACATGTTATAGGTCAGATTTGTCAATCCAACAACCGCATCAATTCGTTTTGTTCCGATATTCTGTAATGACATTCCGTTCATTGCGGTTTCCATAAAACCAAAAATGTGCTCTACGCGTGAGCGCACTTTTGATTTTTCCCTGTTTGCTTCCCTTTGGGATTGGGTCAAGGGTTTATTTCTGTATCCCTGTTCACAGACCTGATTAATCATTTCCTTGTTTTCAATACATTCTTCCGCATTTACTCCCGTATAAGCACTATCTGCATGAAATTCCTGCCCGCCATCTTTTTCTTTGTCAAGTAAACCATCTAAAACCTGTGAATCATGAACACTGGCATCTGTAACCTTATAACCGGTTATGATCTTGCTCTTGGTATCAATTTTTGCGTGGTTTTTATACCCAAAATAACTCACGTTATTTTTCTTTGTCCAACGTGCATCCACATCTTTTTGAGCTTTTTTTGCCGGATTGGACAAAATGCTTTCTGGCGTTTTTCCTTCTTTGATCTCCCTGTTCTCTTCACGGCTGTTACCTTGCCTAGGGACTTCAATAAAGCTTGCGTCAACAATCTTCCCTTCGTGTACAACCAGTCCCAACTTTTCCAGTTCTGACAAAAATAGATCAAACAATCGCCCGACCAGCCCAAGATCAATGAGCTGTTCCCTGAACTTCCATACGGTTTTACTATCAGGAACATCATCGGCAATGGCCAAATCCAAAAAACGCATAAAACTCATCCGATCGTTAATCTGGTATTCAACCTGATCATCCGACAGATTATAATAGCGCTGTAGGATAAGGATTTTGAACATCAGCAGATAATCATAAGGTGGGCGACCTCCTTTTCCCTTGGCTGATTTTGTCAGTTCCGTCTCCAATAATGGACGGAAAAACTCAAAATCAATACCTTGTTTTAGCTTTTCTAAGGGGTCTCCCAAATGGCTGAGTTTGCTCAGGCGAATATCCTGGTCAAAAAATCCGTAATCTCTATGGCGCTTGAATTTTTTCATGCATAAATTTAAGGAAAATCAAGTGAAGTCAAGTGTTTAGGTGTCCCCTTTTTATCTATTTAGTTTTTAGAGGTACCCTAATGTAATTCGCTCATTCTAACTTTACCATAGTAGTAAACCCAACCTCGTAATTTATCGGCTATAATACCTGCCAAATCGGACAGGCGTAAATGAACCATCCGATGCAGTTTTAACTTGAACAAAGTTTGATTGATGCGTTTCTGACTTTTGCGACTAATCGAGGGCGTAAAACCCAAATGAAAGTTTCCAAAATACCCCTTTACCATTCTTGGTTTAAACGTAAATCCGAGAAAATCGAATGTTACATATTGCACTTTGAACGGTGGATGCTTCTTTTGGTTGCGTTTGCAATAAACTATATTGCTCTTACCGTCTTTTATCTGCAATTTGCACTGCTTAAAGCGGTCTTTTACAGCTTCCAAAGTTCGCAGGGCTTGTTTGAAGTCAT
>CAXBHA010000774.1:0-1740 GCA_963974955.1 uncultured Yeosuana sp.
CAAGCTAAGAATATGAGCAAAAAAAAGGCTATGCGTGCCTATATTGAATTGGCTAATAAAGAATTAAAATAAGCCAATATTTTGGCTTATTGCCGCAATATAAAACCTTGGCCATGAATATTATCTATACTCAAACTATCATCCATCTCCAAATACTTCCGTAAACGTGTAATAAATACGTTCAAGCTTTTCTTGTTAAAGTAGTCGTTTGCACCCCATAATTTTATCAAAATATCCTTATGACTACACAATTTATTCTTTCTCACCACCAAATAATGTAACAGCTCACTTTCTTTGGTGGTCAGGTGAAGTGCTTCATTTTCGAACATCAATTCTTGATTAATTACATTAAATGTATACCTACCAATTTTAAAAATGGTAGCTTTTTCCCCAGCTGTGGTTCTTACGACCATTCTGGACAATAAATTTTCTATTCTAATGACCAGTTCTTCTTCATCAATAGGTTTTTTCAAATAATCTACTGCACCTATATAAAAACCTTTTAACACGTCTACTTTAAGGGAACGTGCTGTCAAAAACAAAAAAGGAAGCTCTGGAAAACGCTCTTTAATTTGTTCGGCAAGGGCAAAGCCATCCATACCTGGCATTGTAATATCCAATATTGCCAAATCATATTTTACGGTATCCAAATTTTTAAGTGCACTTTCCCCATCGGCAAACCAACTTATTTTGAAATTTTTCATCCTAAGGTATTCCGATAATAAATACCCAAGATCCGTACTATCCTCTACTAAGAGTATATTATGTTTATCATTATTCATTACACAGGGGTATTAAAAGAGATATTTGCGTTCCCTTGCCAACCTCACTTTTCACTTCAACTTTTCCTTTATGTTTTTCCACAATATTCTTTACGTAACTTAATCCAAGTCCGTAACCTTTTACCATAGTACGCTCTTTACCCGTAACTCTATAATACTTTAAAAATATCTTTTTCTGATCATTTAAGGATATTCCTTGACCGTTATCCCCTATCTCAATGACCAACCAATTATCCTTTTTAAAAGCATTGAGTTGAATGACCGGGTTATCCGCATATTTCTTTGCATTGTCCAAGATATTGTTAATAGTATTTTCTAAATGAAAAACTTCGGTTCTCAATATAAATTCCCCTTCTTGTATATGATAGGTAAAGGTTGCCTTCTCAATAGTCACCAATGTGGCAAATTCTTTGCACAAATTGAGCAAATATGGTCTAAAATCAACTTTTTCAAACTTTAATACATTCCTTTCGGACTCTAAACTACCTAGCTCCAAAACTTTGTCAATATGTACAGATAGTCTTTTTACCTGCTGCCTTATCATTCCTAAAATTGGTTTTTGATTTGACAAGGCGGTTTCATCCAAAATTTTAGTAGCCAAACCAATTGAGAATACAGGTGTTTTTAATTCATGGGTTAAATTATTAATAAATTCATTGGTTGTGGTAATTACACGCCGTTGCCAATAAAATGTTCGCAACACCCAGACTATTGCAATACAAATACCCAAAATGAACAGGATACTCGGTAAGGTAAAACCATTTAACTTGGATAAAAAATACCCGTTCAAGTTCCTAAAATGCAATTCTAGCACTAGTCTTTTTCCAAGAAGTTGAGATAAATATCCGGTAAGCTCAATAGGGTAAGACTCCACATTATCCTTTACTTTAAATTGTTTGGGCGATTGAAGATAAAATGCAGAATCCTTTGTGTGAAGGGTATAACTAAAATCTGAATC
>CAXBHA010000775.1:0-1736 GCA_963974955.1 uncultured Yeosuana sp.
ACTTAACCCTACAGCGTTGGATCTGGTGATGGAATAATCATCATCATCATCCAAATCGGTTAAACGTGTCCAAACTTCAGTTGAAGAGTCAAATTCCCAAAAATCAACTTTATACAATCCGTTGCTTACACCTGTTCCTAGATACACTTTATTGTCTATTATAAAGGTTGTGGCATCAACTCTTTTTTCACCTCCAAAGCCTACAAGTTCAGACCATGTATCAGTTTGTGGATTGTATTTCCAGAAATCTTTTTTATCGTTATCACCATCGTTTCCTGTACCAATATAACCCATACCGTTAATTCCAAATTCTACAGCGGCGCGCCTAACGCCTCCGCCAAAATTGGCCTTTTGAGCCCATGAATTGGCACTTGGGTTGTATTCCCAAAAATCACCCAACTCATCATCGCCATCATAACCTACACCTACATAGCCTTTATCATCAATAGCAAATCCTGATGCCGAACTTCTAGCAGTACCTGGAAAATCTGCTTTTTGAACCCAGTAATTGCCTTCTATATTAAATTGCCAAAAATCATTTAAATAATCATCCCCATCATAACCAGTTCCCATGTAACCAAAATCACCAATAGTAAAACTAATCGCATTACTTCGGGGCGTGCCATCAAAAACCGAGCGCTCTTGCCAGTTCCCTCTACTTACGCTAGTACTATCGGATGAACAACCCAAAAAAGTGATTGCATTAATTGAAATAATTAATATGGCAATTAAACGTGTTTCATTGTTTTTCATAATTTATTTTTTTTTGATTGTTTTTTTATATTAAATGTTATTCCTGCTGAAAAAAAAGGTTTTGATGTTATGTTGAAGTTATATACCGTAGCAGCATCATTATTAAGCAACTTATGGTTATTAGAAAGTGCATAACCACCTTTAAAGTTAATGGTCCAAAAATCGTCCATCATATAATTATATTCTAAACCTAAAGATGTGGATGAAAATGATGCTTTTTCTGCGGTGGTTGTTGGGTTTATTCCTATTTCATTATTTAAATTGGCATAAAAACCATCAACCAAAAACACAGATTGTATTGAACTTATATCGCTTATTTTATAATCGGCAAAGGTTTTAGGAAAGCCAATACCAAACGATAGCTTATCGTTTATTTGTTTGGCATAGCTTACTGTTGGCAACACTTTAGGTTTTCCGGTAATGGTGGTATAACTTACTCCTAGTGTTAATGCCTCTTGTTTTTCCGCTGTCCCAAATATTTTTGTTAGTAACAAATCACCTGTTAAAAGCAAATCGTTAGCATTAATTGTGTTTGTTAAGTTGGAAACAATAGCTACTTTGGCATTGGTAGCTAACAACCATGTTTTAGCTACTGGCAATATGTGTTTTAAGCCATAATTTATATCATAAAGCTTTGAAATGTTATCGGTTGAAAAACTAAAATCTTTAGTGTAGTTAAAACGATAATTATCGAAACCAACACTATGTATTAATATGCCTTTTTTAAGCTTCATTGGTATATTAAACTTAAATTCAGTTTTATAAAAATCTATATCATCATGTCCTATTGGTGCTAAACCATAGTTAAATGAAAATAAGTTTTCACTTAACTGCGCATAGGTTTTGTTTCCAACAGAAATAATAAAGGCTACCATGATAATTCTCTTCATGTATCAAATAAAATTTCGGCAAATATATTTTTAACATCTAATAAATAAAAAGATAATAGCTGTTCTAAGGATTAGTCTATACAAACACCTGTT
>CAXBHA010000776.1:0-1730 GCA_963974955.1 uncultured Yeosuana sp.
ATCGGAGGATAAGCACAATTTTCGAATGAAATCGGGGCTAGGTGAACTGCGATCTTGGCAAATAGATTGGAGGATGGAATAGTGCTTCTTTATTCAGCATTTTCAAACGTCAAGGCTTCAATCAAATCGAAACCTGGTACTTTGAACCTTAGCAGAAAATAATTTCCAAATACTAGCAGTGTAGCATGATTCAAGTCACTGGATTCTTGTATTTTTGTAAGACATTGACATTGACATTGACATTGACATTGACATTGACATTGACATTGACATTTCATCGATCATTATTGCCTTTTAAAGAGTTTTTATCACGTTTAAAATTCCTTCTCCTAACTTAGTATTTGTAGGTCTTTTGACCATGAACTTGAAATTTGTTTTAAGAATTCCCCAAAATTTTTAAATGAAAATGTTATTAAGACCTATAATGAAACACCCTAAATTTTATAGGGGAGCGTTTGCTTTCATGTTGATCATCGTAACCTTGATTGGTTTTTTTCAGGGCGTTTTGGCGGTAAAAGGCAGTAAGGACGCACAGTGGTACCCAGCCAAATTATTTACGGAAAACATTGATTTTTATAGTTATTACCTAGAAAATTTCAATGAATGGTTCATGAGAAGTGTTCCTAATTATTATTTTCAATTATACTACATTTTATACCCCATTTCTTCGGTATCATGGGATACGTTTAAGGTCATTTGGTTCCTGGGCAATTTAGTATTGTTGTTGTTTTTCTTCCTACAGCTAAAAAGGGATTTTGCTTTCGACTTTAAAAAAATGAGCCTAATTTTTCTGCCATTTTTTATAGGCTTTCCGCTAATAGGGGTATTTTCTAACGGACAATCTACCATATTGATAATTATACTTACCTATATGGCGTGGAAGTTCAGGGCGCATAAAATTTTACTTCCTATTTTTTTATCCTTATTAACTTTTAAATATTCCTTTGGCATACCCATATTGCTTGGGTTTTTTTTAATGGGCTACTATAGGTCTGTTATCCTAAGTGGCTTGATAACCTTAGTTTTCCCACTTATGTATGCCATGCAATTCAAGTTGGATTTTATTGCGTCTATATGGGCTATTTTTTGATGGGCCACTGGTAGGAATAAACTTTTTAACGATCAGTTTGTCGTTTTTTGTATTGGCATTTTCCTATTTGTCAATAAAATACCGTCTCGATAAAAAGACGATCCTCGTGTGTTCCTTGTTATTTTCACTCTTTGGTTTTTATCACAATGGCCATGATTATGCGGTGTTCTTGCTTATTTTACCTTTTGTTATTAAAATGAAATACTTTAAAATACTTTATGGTTATCTACTGCTGTTTTGTTTGACGCCAAGAGTAATTCGTGTTATAGAAGTGGTTACGACACAAGATATTGATGTTAAAGGGTTTATGTACAATAAATATTTTGTGGTTTTCAATGTTTGCATTTTGATCACATTCTTTGTATTCCTGATCATAGATGATATCATTTCAAAAAAGAAAGAAGTAGGGCAGTTGACCGGATTTACGGAGGTGTCCTCCGTTGGAAGTGGCGACAGAATAAAATAATGGCGGACGGCAAAAAAATATTTAAGAACGATTAAAGCAGGAAATTATCAAACAATTTAATTTTGTTTATTGTCTAGCAGGCAAAGGAAGAAGGTTTACCGACAAGAATATTACCGCTCCAAAATACCTTCTTCAATTGGATGACGGGGAGACCATTTTACAAAAAAGCCTTCA
>CAXBHA010000777.1:0-1722 GCA_963974955.1 uncultured Yeosuana sp.
CACTTTTTCTAAATCTTGAATGATGGTTTTCGTATCATTTAAACTTGGATAGCCGGCTGTAAAATATATGGAAAGCAATTTTTTGTTTTCTTGTAATTTTTGATTTATTCTGTTCATAATATATTGTTTTCATTGCGAGGAACAAAGTGATGCGGCGATCTGTTTTAGAGATTCCTTCATTGCGTTCGGAATGACGTTATAATTTGAAATAATTAATATAGGTGTCTAAATCCTTATCACCACGTCCAGATAAACTAACCACAACAACATCGGTCGGTTTGAATTTTTTTGTTCGAAAACAGCTAACGCATGAGAGCTTTCTATAGCTGGGATAATTCCTTCTAATTGGCACAATTCTAAACCTGCTTTCATAGCATCAGCATCTGTAATTGACATAAATTCTGCGCGCCCTGTTTTTGATAAGTGTGCGTGCATAGGACCAACACCAGGATAATCTAGACCTGCTGAAATAGAGTAGGGCTCGGTAATTTGTCCATCCTTAGTTTGCATCAATAAGGTTTTACAACCATGGATAATACCTTCTTTTCCTAAGACTGAAGTTGCTGCGCTTTCGCCAGAATCAATTCCTAATCCAGCGGCTTCAACGGCAATAATATTTACGTCTTCTTGATGAAGAAAACGATAATAAGTTCCTGCTGCATTACTTCCTCCTCCAATACATGCTACAACATAATCGGGATTTTCGCGACCTTCGTGCTCTTTTAATTGCCATTTAATTTCTTCTGAAATAACAGACTGGAACCGTGTTACCATATCTGGATACGGATGGGGCCCTATAGCCGAACCAATAATATAATGGGTATCAACCGGATTATTAATCCAATCACGAATCGCTTCATTAGTGGCGTCTTTTAAGGTCCTGCTTCCAGATAAGGCTGGTACTACCTTTGCGCCAAGCATTTTCATTCTTGCAACATTGGGAGCTTGTCTGGCAATATCAATTTCACCCATGTAAACAATACATTCAAGACCCATTAACGCGCAAACGGTAGCGGTTGCAACACCGTGTTGGCCTGCTCCAGTTTCGGCAATTATTCTAGTTTTGCCTAAACGTTGTGCAACTAAAATTTGCCCAATGGTATTGTTGATTTTATGAGCACCTGTATGGTTGAGGTCTTCGCGCTTTAAATAAACTTTTGTGTTGTATTTTTTACTTAATCGCTTAGCAAAATAGAGTGGTGAAGGTCGGCCAACATAATCTTTTAAGAGTTGGTTGAATTCTTTTTTAAAAGAAGGTTCTGCCATGATTTTTAGATAATTTTGGCGTAATTCTTCAACATTTGGATAGAGCATTTCTGGGATGTATGCACCTCCAAATTCACCGTAATATCCTTTTTCGTTAACATTGTAATTCATGATTTTTTATTATTTCGTCATTGCGAACAAAGTGAAGCAATCTGTTTGTTTTTAGTTTCAAACTTTGAGATTACTTGGTCATTCGTTCCTCCTTACTCGTAATGACGTTGTCTTTAAATTCTTTTAATAACGCTATGTTTTTTAATCCGGGTTCTATTTCAAATTTGCTATTAACATCGATTGCATAGCAATATTTTGAAGCATTACTTTTCTGAAAATCCTTTAATTTTTCTATTTCATTTAATCCAATGCCACCGCTTAAAAAGTAAGGTTTGGATGATGAATGGTTTTTTAAAATAGTCCAATCAAAAGTATATCCATTGCCTCCAGGCAATTTTCCTTTAG
>CAXBHA010000778.1:0-1722 GCA_963974955.1 uncultured Yeosuana sp.
AATGTCTTGTTAAAAGCATTGGGGTTTAACACGTCACAAACCATTAATTTGTTTACTTCTGAGCAGTTAACTTGGTTGGCCAGCCATGAAGCCGAAGGGATGGATATTGCTCGTTTTTTAGAACAAAATAATAATTCCACAAGAGCTAAAGACTTTGGTAATCTTGCTATTGATAATTTAAGAAGTTATAACGAATCTAATTATCCGGGCAAAAATGATGGTTTGCCTTTTAATTGGTGGAATGATGAAAATCAAATTGAACAAATTTTAGGAGACCCTTACGAAGATTGGAAAAGAATATCCCAAGAAGAGAAAAGATTAACTAAAATTTTTCCTAATATAGCCTATAGGATATATAAAAATAAAGAAATTGCTTTTGAAAAAACTCACCAATTATTTGGAACCGTTATACAAAACTTAAATGGTAAACCTGACGCATTTAGGCATGCCTTTTTTCAAGCAATAAATACTGTAAATGCTAGAAAGTATTTCACAAAATTATTTGCCAATGCACATGAAAGTGAAACGCCTCAAATATGGCAATTGGAAAAACAAATGGATTTATACAATAATGAAATAGGTATGGATTTAATAGAATTTGACCACCCAAATTGGACAGACACTAATCAAATAGCTAACGAAATACTGAATTTACTAAATAATGGTGAATTGGTTTATTTATCGCCCATTAATTATTCTGATCCAAACTTTTGGGAAAATCCAAGTACTACTAAACCCAATGATGGGAATCATGGTATAAACTCGCAAACTCAAATCACACCAACAAATCAGTAAAGTTTATGAAAAAATTAATAGTATTTACAATCTTTTTTTGTTCATGCATATTTTCATGTAAATATGGGGTTACAATGAATATAGATAATACAACCAATGATTTAATTACTAACATTAAAGTAACAAACGGATTTAATGAAGTTCATATAGATACTTTAAAGGGCAAAACTACTAAAGAGTTGTTTTTGGATTTTAAATCTAATAACACGAAGGCAGATGGAGCTTTTGAAATTAGTTTCAAAAGAAATTTAAAAAGAGAATCACAAAAATTTGATTATTATTCTAATGGTATTCCGTCAGTTGAATCGTATGAAATTGTAATTAAAAATGATACTGTAATTGTAAGATAGATAAATGATGGTAGAGGGAGGGTGCACAACTTTAATTTCTACAGACCAATGAAAACAAGAAAAGTATTATTTTGCTTCCTCTCTCTTTTATTAGCTTCTTGTCAATATGGCATCAATTTTGAAGTACAAAACGATACTAATAACAATATAGATTCTTTAGTTATCACTAATGGTTTCAACTCTCTCAAACTATATAATATTAAGCTTAAAGAAAAGAAAGAAGGGTTTCTTGATTTTAATAAAAACAACCCCAAACATGATGGGTTACATAATATTCAATTATTTATGCAAAATTCTATCATTAGGAAGTCTTTTGGCTATTATTCAAATGGAATACCATCAGTAAAATCATATAAACTTATAATTAAAAATGATACAATTATTATAAAAGATATTTATTAACATCTATAACAAGGCAAATAAATAAAGACATAATTATATTACAAGATTATTATCTTTATAATTTACTGGTATTCAATGAAAAACACATACACATAAGCACCATGAAAGAATCAATAATTTTCCCCGCTCCGCAAAGTCTCCCGACTTAGTGGAACACAATTAATCAAATAGAGTC
>CAXBHA010000779.1:0-1714 GCA_963974955.1 uncultured Yeosuana sp.
TATTGTTTTGTTGTTCTTGATTAGGTACCCAAGTAATATAAAATCTACCGTCTTTATTAGGGTAAAATATTACCTCAGTATCTTTAATACCATTTTTCCATTGAAAGTTACCCTGTGTAACCATTGTATTATTCCTTAACTCTTCGTTGTAATCTATCTGCTGATATATTTTTGTTAAGTTAAATATGGATTGTTTTGATTCGTCTCTAAAAGCGTGTTGCTCTGTTCTTGGAAATTGACGATAATATTCGTTTAATGCATCTGGATCATCTTTTAATCCCTCTACTTCGTTTTCCCAATGGTTAATAACCCCTTCTTCAATAGAAGTTCCATGAGGGCCTTCCGTTTCTTTTTTAGGTGTTTCAAATACCGGCCACCCGTACTCGTCAATGAAACCTTCGTAATTCCATTCCATTGGAATAAACAGTTTATACAAGCCGCTTCTTGTTTGGCCATTTTTGTTCCTATTTTTTACGTCAGAACTATCGTATAGTTTTTTAAAGTTTTTACCTCCTTTGTCTAATGCGTTTGATGTTGATCCCATCATGCACTTTCCAATAACCCGGCTACCTAATCTTAAGCAGGTTTTTGTAACTCGCCAATTGTTAAGTATATTAGTAGGTCTCTCCCATTTACCACTTTCGTCATGGACTAATAGTTTTAGTTTTTCCCCATCGTACGAGTTGTCGCCTGTATTTTTCCAGTCGACCGTGGTGTCAAGCCCTGCGATTTCTTCTGGTACCGCGTTGGCGTCAAGTTTCCTTCTTGTGAATTTTGAGGCAGGAACCCTGTATGCAAGTTCTGTTTTTGGACGGTCCATCCCATCCTGGATTGGTTTAAAGAAGAATGGATAGTTAACGGATATTGGTACAACTTTGTCTGTAAACATCTTCTTTGCATCGGGTCCAGATTTGGACAGTATACCAAATCGAGCATCCGAAGATATTGTTGCTTGGTTAACGGTTTCGCCGGAAGCCATGAAAGAAAATCCTGATCTTCTGTTTTTAAGATAGCACATACCGTAGCTTCTGTTGTCTGCTTTGCAAGCCTCCCAGAATATATAGAATAATCTGTTTGATTCTCTAAAGTCAGGTTGCCCAACATCAATCTTGGACCACTGCAAGTACATGTAGTGAGTGCCAGTAATATAGGTAGGATTATCTTGGTTGTAAAACCAAAAGCCTTCATCACGCCTATTAAACTCCTCATCAATATACCCATACCATTTTTCTTTAAAAGCATCGGGGTATTTAATCCAATCCGCTTCGCTTTTTATTTTACTTAATTCTCCTGGATACTTAGCGGCTTTCCACTTGTTTATCCCTTTATTAGGTTTGTCCTGCAATAGAGGTAAAGCAATATGCACCCCGCTTATTAAGTATATATCACCTATTTTGCCGGTCTTACTTATAACAACAACATCATGTTCTTTGTCATAACCATACTCCCATTTTGCATAACGATTTTTTTTCTTAATTGCTTGGGGCTTAATATAGTCTTTGACTATACTATATAATTCTTGCTTATAAGCCATTATTTAGATCTCCCCTCTGCAAAGCCTTTAAATGCAGGTTTATCAGAAATTCCCGTTGCCTTAGCAATCATGTTTTCTTCTTCCTGTATTCTGTTTAGTATTTCAAAAGCATCTAATATACAAAGTTTTTTAGTAGCGGCAGCATTTTTAAGTCTGTCAGCTGATATATCTTCATCTGAG
>CAXBHA010000780.1:0-1713 GCA_963974955.1 uncultured Yeosuana sp.
GTTGTATTTCTTTGATAAAATGGCAAATAAACACCACAGATGATGGCACACTTCGCGTCGTCCGTATTTTATTGGAAGGCCCACAAAAGTTGGAGGATTACATAACTCGTTAAATTAACTTCTTTTTGCCATGGTTTGCATAGCGATAACAAAACTATCCAACTCATCTGTGGTAGTGTAAACATTGGGTGTAATTCTACATCCTTTTACATTTGCATAATCAACACCTACTGTAAATATTTTAAACTCACTTAATAATTGAGCTGCTAGTTCCTTTGCATCCATAGATGATATTCCCACATTTGCGATACCACAACTACGATGCATTTCTACTGGAGTGTTTACGATAATATTGGGCACATTTCTTAATTTATCGCTCCAATATTTTTGTAGAAACTGAAGCCTTTCTTGTTTGCGTTCTATTCCAATCATCTCTATATAATCTAAAGCATCATTAACTGCTAAATCTGTATGTACTGGTAATGTTCCTGTATGATTTAATCGTTGAATAAGGTCAGAATCATTTTCCCAATCTGTAAAAAGCGGCCATATTTTTGTGATTTTATTTTTCGCCACATGCAACATGCCCGATCCAAGAGGAACACTCAACCATTTGTGCAAACTAGTTCCATAATAATCGCAATTCAATGCTTCTATATCTACCTTAAAATGACCAATACAATGAGCTCCATCTACCAAAACCTCAACTCCATACTTATGCGCCATGTCACAAATTTTACGAATTGGCAATATATGTCCGGTAATATTAATCATATGGCTCACCATCATTAACCTGGTTTTAGGTGTAATCGCTTTTTCATATAAAGCCACTAATTCTTCATCACATTCTGGATAGTTTGGAACATCAACAACCGCTGTTTTAATACCATATTTATTAACCATCAACTCAAAATGGTCTTTCATTGAACCATAATCTTGTAAAGCATAAATTGCTTCGTCGCCTTTTTCCCAAGGATAACCACCAATTATTAAATCTAATGACTCCGTTGCATTTCTAGTTATCACCAACTCTTCTGGAGTGCTGCCAACAAACTTCGCCAACCGATCACGTACGTTTGCTTTATTATCCCATTGTACGGTACGCATATAGTATGAAGCCTCATAGTTGACCATTTTTAAATGTTCTATATACTTCACCATAATCGGTGTTGGGATAAAATTGTAGTATCCATTCTCAAGGTTAATATAATCTGGTTTTAAAAGATAATCTTCCCGTATTCTTAACCAAAAATCATCTTCAGTTTTCGTTACATATGATTTTGTTGGCGCTGCTCCTTTTACCACAGAACTGTATGATAAAAAAGGCAAGGTAAAAGCTGCTTTACCCATGTTGGTCAAAAACTGTCTTTTATTCATGATGGCTTTATTTTTTGATACCTGGATTCTTAAGTTATTAATAATGTATATCAAACTCTTTTAAAAATATTAAAACTAAACTAATGAATACCAATATAGTAAGCTTCTATTTGATGAATTTATCCAATTATTATTTTAAGGCAATAAGAATTATAAATATGAATAAAAATTTAGGCAATTCATGCTAACCCTTTAATCCGTGATAATACAAAACACTTAAAAATTATTTTGTTTATTCAGAAATTAACAAGTAAAAATTCAATGAATACTCAAAAAATTGAATAAAAAATTGTGACTTCATTAAACTTTTGGTTTCTAAATAAATACAATCAATTA
>CAXBHA010000781.1:0-1712 GCA_963974955.1 uncultured Yeosuana sp.
TATGTTGGCAACAATCAATTTCTTGCTGTGTTTGTCCAGATTTTGCTCTAGTTCAAACTGAATTTTATCAAGCAAGCTTAAAAGGATCTTGCGCTCTTTGGCAGACAAATGTAACGCCTCATGGCTGGCATACGAGAAAAAACTATACTGATTCATTTTTCTGGCCAAATCCGTACCTAAAAATAAATCAGGATGAACAATCATGGCATAGCCCTTAGGCACATAATCGGGGTCGTAATCGCCAAATTCCACATTTTGGCCTGGGGCCATAAAAACAAGGGTACCTTCATCATAATCATAGTCTTTGCCGCCATATTTCAATTTGCAGCCCTCGGCATCCTTTAAAAAAATTGCGAAGCATTTAAAATGAAAACCATCATATTCGGGTTTTGTAGAGCCGGATTTATCCACCTTGTTAAAATCGACAATACCGACCAATGGATGCAATACCCCATAATTACGTAATTTCAAATAATCGGCAACTGTATTGATTTCTAAAATGTTCTGCATGACCTTCTAAATTTTCATTTAAAGATAAGTCACTGATTACCAGAACAGCAAACGAATCGCTTTCAATCCGTAATAATGGTACGAACATCCGTAATTTGGGTATTACAATTCCTATTTACTTTAGGTATTTTTGGTTGGAGTAAAATTAAAGTCAGATAAGAATGGTATTATTTAGAACGCCTCTGACTTCAGTTTTGGAAGTAGTAGTAAACGAATCAATAAAAGGAGACAGCTATAAATGAGCTTTTAATAGTAAACTAAAAGAAGAATAAATAAAGGATAGAAAAAATGAAAAATCTAATTATGACATTGTTTATTATTATACCACTAAGCACTTTTGCCCAACAAGATGATTATACTATTTCGTCTTATCAAGACGAGGGCTTTAAGGCTCCAAATACACATTATATCGGTGAGGCCTGGTTAAATGGGGTACTAGAGGTAGAAGGTAATTTAAACTTTCATATTACCAAAGCCAATTTTAAGGCAAATTCTACGCTGGACTGGCACAAGCACGCCTCCGCTCAAGTCTTGATTTATGTTGAAGGCGAAGGCTACTATCAAGAAAGAGGAAAAGAGCCAATCATTCTTAAAGAAGGCGATGTCCTTAAATGTGAAAAAGATATAGAGCATTGGCATTCTTCCACCAAAGAAAGTGATGTTACTTATTTAGCCATTTATGGAGGAGAAAATCCGACCACTTGGACCGAGGTGCTTACGCAAGAATATTATGATGAAGTCGCTGAAAAACTCAGTAATTAAGTACGGTTACACTTTCAAGACTTTTTAAATTAATTTTCTAAGAATAAAATAAGCATGTATCGAGAAAAAGTTTTAGTCATTTTGCTGATTTTGTGTGCTCTCAGTCTAGAAGCGCAAGAGACCAAGAAGACTGGCATTGTCTATCTATCGCGGATGAACAACACTAAGGCCGTTGCCGAAATGATACACATAGAAGTAGGCGGGGATTTGATTCCTTTAGAACTTCAAAACCCCTATCCCGCAGATTATAACGCCATTGTGAAACAAGTTTCTGAAGAAAACGAAAGTGGTTTTGTACCTCCTTTGAAAACTAAAATAGAGCTAGCTCAATATGACACTATATTTTTGGGTTTTCCTACGTGGGGGATGCAGTTGCCACCCCCTATAAAAAGTTTTTTAAATGATTACAATTTAACGGGTAAGACGGTTATTCCTTTTAA
>CAXBHA010000782.1:0-1711 GCA_963974955.1 uncultured Yeosuana sp.
CACTGCATTACGCTCTGAATGACATTAGGCTGTCATTCAGAAGGAGCGCAGCGACTGAAGAATCTGTGTAAGTAAAAACATCTATAATCTATAAGTAACACACTATACAAGAGATGCTTCACCTCACCGTGTTTCGTTCTGCATGACAGATTGGGATTCTTCGCTCCACTGCGTTACACTCTGAATGACATACTTCACTGCATTACGCTCTAAATGACATTAAGAACCACTTCCTATTTTATAACACACAAAACCTATTTTCTGCAATGCTTTTATATCCAATATTCCTCTTCCATCAAAAATAAAAGCAGGTTTATTCATGTTATTATAAATCCGCTTCCAATCATAGGTCTTAAACGCATCCCATTCTGTTAAAACAGCAATAGCATGAGATTCTTTACTGGCTTCATAAGGGTCATTTTCAACTTTCAATAAGGTTCTGTTTTCTTCTGGATTACGAGAATTTAAATGCTCTAAATCAGCATAAATACGCTCCTCTACAACTTTAGGGTCGAATACAGCGATGTTTGCCTGTTCGCTTAAAAGATTATCGGCTACTTTTATAGCTGCCGACTCTCTAGTATCATTCGTGTCTTTTTTAAATGCCCATCCAAAAAACGTGATTTTTTTCCCCGAAACGGTATTATATAAGGTGCTTACAATCCTATCGGAAAATCGTTGCTTTTGATGCTCATTCATTAAAATAACCTGTTCCCAGTAATCAGCTACCTCCTCTAAACCATAGGTTTTCGCAATATAAACTAAGTTTAAAATATCTTTCTGAAAACAAGATCCACCAAATCCAACAGATGCTTTTAAAAATTTTGAGCCAATTCTGCTGTCCATTCCAATCGCTTTAGAAACCTCATTGACATCGGCGCCAGATTTCTCACAAAGTTCAGACATCGCGTTAATGGATGAAACACGTTGTGCTAAAAAAGCATTAGCTGTTAATTTTGAAAGCTCAGACGACCATATATTGGTGGTTAATATGCGCTCTTTTGGCACCCAATTGGTATAAATATCTACTAAAACTTGTACCGCTTTTTTACCCTCTTCTGAAGAATCTCCACCTATTAACACACGATCTGGGGATAAAAGGTCTTCTACGGCGGTTCCTTCTGCTAAAAACTCTGGATTTGATAAAATTTGAAACCGTACACCGTTACCGGTGTTCTCTAAGATATTTTTTATGGCCGATGCCGTCCTTACTGGAAGTGTTGATTTCTCCACCACAATTTTATTTTGTTTAGAGACTTTGGCAATTTGCCGTGCGCACAACTCAATATATTTTAAATCGGCCGCCATGCCTTTTCCCTTTCCATAGGTTTTGGTAGGTGTATTCACCGATATAAAAATCATGTCGGCTTCATCAATGGCTTTGTCTATATTGGTTGAAAAAAATAAATTTCTGCCTCTGGCTTCTTCGACAATCTTGTCTAAACCAGGTTCAAAAATGGGTAGTTTGCTTAAATCTGATGAGTTCCAAGCTGCAATTCTAGATTCATTAATATCCACAATGGTCACCTTAATATGTGGGCATTTTTGTGCTATAACCGCCATGGTTGGGCCTCCTACGTAACCAGCCCCTATGCAGCAAATGGTTTTTATGTTCATAAACTTGAATTCAATGTAACAAACTTACAAAAGTAGCATTTATTAACATGAACTTTATAAATTATATTTAACTTGAGTTCGATTTAAAAACAAG
>CAXBHA010000783.1:0-1711 GCA_963974955.1 uncultured Yeosuana sp.
CACAAAATAACGGATATGGTTATTTCAGGCCTAAATTTAATATGGTTCGGCCATACCCTGATGATGAGAATAACGAATGGAAAAAAACATATTTAAAAGTGACGGGGTTGCCAGATAATTGGCCTGATTTGAAAGTTGGCGATATTCCTATTAACCAGTACCAATTTGTTTATCAAAATTATAATCTTGGTAATATTTCTAAAGAAAGGTATAAATCGTTGCAAAAACGATATGATTGGAAACCTGACACTTTAGAATTATCTAAAGAACCATTGAAATGTAAGATAGCTTTTGCTTATAGTAAAGATTCAACTGGAGTCATAAAAATGGTAGTAGACACAAATAATAATCTTGATTTAAGCGATGATAAAATATTTACTCCTTTTAATATTGTGCCAGCTAAAAGTATAAATATTGACTCTATAGCACAAAATAATTCAATTAAAGTATCTTTTGAGCGGTTTGTTGATAATAAGATAGTATCAGCTAGCGCCCAACTTTTTATTGCTCAAATTGGCAATACGCTTAATTCTAATTTTCCCCAATTCGCAACAACTAGTTTTAAAGGTACCAAGATTGCCATACGTTCGGATGACTTCACGTCCCTATCCTATAAAAACCCTGATATTGTTATATTAAATGACAGTCTGAAGGATGGAGATAAATTTAGTGAAGTTAATTTAACATCAAAAAACGAATACATTGAAATTGAGAGGGATATTTACATGAATATTGGTGTAAACCAAAATCATAACACTTTGGTGTTAGAGAAAATTAATGCACCTAAGAACCAGTTGTATTCTACACAAATAGGTTATAAATCTATACCTTTTACCGGTAACGATTTTACCACTGACTCACGAATTTCTTTGAATGATTTAAAAGGAAAATACGTGTTTTTAGATTTCTGGGCTACATGGTGTGGGCCTTGTTTACAGGAAATGCCAAATTTAAAAGAGCTTTATAAAAAAACGGATAGAGATAAATTTGAAATTGTCGGTATTGTTGGTGATAGCTCTAATGATCAAATTAAGAAAATAATTGAAAAAGATTCAATAATTTGGCCTCAGGTACTAACAACAGATTCGAATAAGATTAAGGAAGATTATGGTATTCAGGGATATCCGACAACTATACTTATTGATCCAGAAGGAATAGTAATTGCAAAGAGCTTAAGAGGAAAAGAATTGGTAGAAAAAATTCTTGCTCTAACAAAAGAATAGAAATATTATCAAAAAACGAAGTATCCAATTAAAATCCTTGTCCAGTTCTCTAAAGTTTAAATAAAGGATGAGACCTATGCCATTTAATAACTTGCATCACTACTTTTCATGGACGACCATTTCGATAGCCACATTTTTGAAATCTACCGAATTAAATCTAGGAGAACTTTTTGATGAAGACATGAAAATCGGTAAGAATCAAATCTTAGGGGGAGCAATTGTGACTCACATTTCAAGAATGGAGAATGAGTTAGGGAAGGAAAAAGGAAAACCTTGGCCCAGCATTAATGAACATTATGGAGAATTAGAATTTCTCAATTTTGTACGCATAAGACATTGTTTTGCTCATGCTGGCGGTAAATTATTGCCAAACCGAAAGAAAGGTATAACTGGTTTTCTTTCGGAGTTAAAGGATGGAAATATCTTGGACCATAGAAACAATTTAGTAAATCCATATTACGAAGTAGATGAAAATGATTTTCTCAAGT
>CAXBHA010000784.1:0-1709 GCA_963974955.1 uncultured Yeosuana sp.
TCTTCTGATGCGTATATTTCGCGTTCTATTAAAACATTTTGTAACATATCAACTGAGCTTTTAATGTATTAATTCTTATAAAATATGCTGATCCTTCCAGCTTTCTCTAAGGTATAAAAAACCAACGGATTTCTTTACTTATTTCACAAGGACCTCTTAATGTTCTGTTTTGGCTTTATCCACATCGAGTTTGCGGGATTCGACGTAGTCAAATATCTCATGCGAGATTCATGAACACAAATATTTAAAATAAAAATCTTGTGAATAAAGCTCAGGTTACCTTTCCAGTTGTTTCATAAGCTACTTTTCAATCTAAAGATTTCCCGAGGCTGAGACTCGGGGTTTCCGCTTTACCTCTCTTGTGGAGAGGTTGAAACTGCCCTTTTCGCAATTCCGGGTGGGGCAAAATACAAAATTTCAAGAAATTTTTTATTGGCAATATATTTATATTTTAGTAGTGCTCAGGATAAACTCCACGCGAACCATTATGATGCATTATGTAAAAATGGCATTGTAGCGGGAATCATTTATGATTTATTGTCTTGATTATAAATTTTTGTTAAAAAAAGAATGAACATTCATTTTTTATATATCTTTGTGCCAGAATTTTAAACGACATGGCAAAACTTCAAAAAAGCATAGACAAACGTAATGCCCTTATTAAAGCAACTATTGAATTGGTAAACAATAATGGTTTTCATGCAACGCCTATGAGTAAAATTGCTAAAATGGCAAACGTTTCGCCTGCCACTATTTATTTATATTTTGAAAACAAGCAGGATTTGGTAAATAAAACCTACATAGAAGTAAAAGCTAAATACACAACATATGCGTTTGAAACTTATGATGCTAGTATGCCCATTGAGGCTGGTTTTGAATTGATATGGAAACGTATTGCAGATTTTAAACTTAAAGACTGCGAAAACGCTATGTTTTTAGCACAATGTGACAACACACCTATGATTGACGAACCAAGTAGACAAGAAGGGATTAAGCACTTACAACCCCTACTCGACCTTTGGGCTCGTGGTAAAAAGGAAGGGATTATAAAACCAATATCAGACTACCTATTGTATGCTTATGCTATAAATCCGTTGTCTTTTTTAATGATATCTCAAAAACGGGGTGCCTTTACATTAGACAAAACACATCTAGAAGAAGCCTATCAATCGGCCTGGAACAGCATAAAAGTTAATAAATAAATTAGAAAACAAGAGGATAAATAAACATTAAAACAACATTGAATATATGGAATTATTAGACAAATTAAACTGGAGATATGCTGCAAAAGCCATGAATGGTAAAAAAGTAGCTGAAGATAAAATAGAACGTATTTTAGAAGCGGCACGTTTAGCTCCAACATCAAGTGGATTACAACCTTTTGAGATTTTTGTAATTAAAAATCAAGCCATTAAAGAAAAAATAAAACCAGTGGCTTGGAACCAATCTGTCATTACAGACTGCTCTCACCTACTCGTTTTTGCTGCTTGGGACACCTACACAACAGATCGAATTAATTATATGTTTGATTTAACTAACGACATTCGCGGATTTAAAAACGAAGGATGGGAAAATTACCGTCAGATGCTATTAAGTTCTTATCCCCAAAAAGATGCAGAAGAAAACTTTAATCATGCTGCAAAACAAGCATATATTGCATTCTCGCAAGCGATTATCGCTGCTGCTTTTGAAGGCGTAGATACTACTCC
>CAXBHA010000785.1:0-1702 GCA_963974955.1 uncultured Yeosuana sp.
TCGCGTTGGTCGATAGGGTCGTTTAATTCAGAATACGCATTGGCGATTTCTTTGCCACAAACCATTAACTCGAAACGTTCTGTCAGTTCTGGATTAGTTCTGTGTTCTTTACATAAGGGGCTCATTTCTTTTGGGTAATCTGTGATAAAGGTTGGCTGTATGTAATTGCCTTCACATTTTTCTCCAAAAATTTCGTCGATAAGCTTGCCTTTGCCCATGGTGTCATCAACTTCAATACCCATGTTCTTTGCTGCATTTCGGATTTCATTTTCCGATTTCCCAGTAATGTTAAACCCTGTAAAATGCTTAATCGAATCTGCCATTGTTACTCGAGCGTAGGGCGCTTTAAAATCTATATTATAGGTACCGAAAGTTGCTTTCGTTGTTCCATTAACAGCAATAGCACAATGTTCTAACAATTGTTCGCAGAAATCCATCATCCAGTTATAGTCCTTATAAGCCACATAAATTTCCATGGCCGTAAATTCCGGATTATGGGTTCTGTCCATCCCTTCATTCCTGAAGTTTTTTGAAAATTCATAGACGCCATCAAAACCACCAACTATCAATCTTTTTAAATACAACTCATTGGCAATTCGCATATAAAGTGGAATGTCCAAAGCATTGTGATGGGTCATAAATGGTCGCGCAGCTGCACCTCCAGGAATAGGTTGCAATACAGGTGTTTCAACTTCAAAATAACCAGCGCTATTAAAAAAATTGCGCATCGCATTAAAAAGTTTAGTGCGCTTTACAAAAACATCTTTAACCTGTGGGTTTACTACTAAATCGGCATAGCGTTGTCTATAGCGTTGTTCAGGATCGGTAAATGCATCGTAAATAACACCATCTTTTTCCTTTGGCATTGGTAAAGGTTTTAAAGCTTTACTCAATAAGGTGAAGTCTTCAACTTTAACTGTTTTTTCGCCAACCTGGGTTGTAAAAAGTTCTCCTTCAATACCTATGAAATCTCCAAAATCCAACAGCTTTTTAAAGACGTCATTATATTTGGTTTTATCCTCGCCTGGACAAATTACATCACGATTAAAATATACTTGAATTTTACCTTCAGCATCTTGAATTTGAGCAAAAGATGCTTTTCCTTGCAACTTTATGGCCATAAGTCTACCCGCAATGGTAACTTTTTTACCTTCTTGAAATTGCTCTTTTACCTGTTTCGAAGAGTGATCAACAGGATATAAATTGGCTGGATATGGATTAATTCCCAATTGGCGTAATTTTGCCAATTTTTCTCGTCTTACTAATTCTTGTTCAGAAAGTTGCATGCTAATTAATTTTAAATACTACCATTTTTGGTAGACGAGTGCAAAATTACACTATTTCAAAAAATTAGCACACAACTTTTAGGTAGATTTTAAGATTGTAAAAATATCTTTAAATACAGCAAAAAAGCGGGGCTGTTACAATTCGATCCAGCGCGTGACCTTGAGCATAAACTAAATCAAGGACACTACGATGTCGAAGACATAACAGCAAGTCGTAACGGTAAGAAATCCTTATCGACTAAACTACAAGCGAGAAACATAAAAAAAATGATTTTTCATGCACCAAAAAACTACCAAAAAATAATAGAAATGGTCGCATACACAGGCATCAGAGTTGGAGAATTGAGAGCTGCAAATTGGGATCAAATATATTTTGGCAACAAAACCAACGGAGCTACAATTTACATTGATCGAGC
>CAXBHA010000786.1:0-1696 GCA_963974955.1 uncultured Yeosuana sp.
AATGTAGCGGCATGACTCGCAACTTAATGTCCACTTTTTTGTTGCAAGTCCAGTCAAAACAAAAGTTGGCTTAGATGAAGGCTTATATAATATTGAAATAACAGATGGACCGGGTGATTTATATGAAATTAAGGGAACTGATTTATTTATCACTTTTAGAGGTTATTATGGATATGCAGGCTATGGAGAAGAGTGCGTTTTGGAAGTTACTGGTAGTTATTATAGTTCAGCAACAGTTTATAAATTAGATTGATATGAAAAGTATTTAAAATAAAATCATGACTCAATATCCAATTTCCGTAACTCGATTTGATCAAACTTATAGCCTTTTTCTTGAATTTATTAAAGAAGAATCTGATGGGCAAGAATTTATTGGTTTCAACGAAGGTCACATGTATAAGGCAGAAGCTTATAAAAATGAAATAAGGGAGAAGTCGTTGGTAATTCTTGAAACTTCGGAATGGGATAAGAATATGATAGGTTCTGGTAGCATAGCAAAACTTATTATTTCTGTTTTAGAATTAAAGGGCAATAATTTGGTCGAAACAAAACAAAAGTATGGTCCTAATTCTTTAACCCATAGAAAAATTTTAGATGCAGTAAAAACAGGAAATAATTTGGCTGAAATTGAATCGGTAGTTTATAATTTATTTAAAACTAAAATAAGTGAAGCTGTTATAATTGATAAATTAAATAAGTTAATAGGCAAAAAGTATTCTTTAATAGCTTTTCTGTTTTACTTGAAAAATGATAGGAAGTACCTACCTATTTCTACAAAAGGTTTTGAATTTGCTTTTAATGAAATTGGATGTGAGTTGAAACTTTCTCAAAAATGTAGTTGGGAGAATTATAGTGCATATTTAGGTGTTATACGTGAAGTTAAGAATCATTTAGAAAACAAAATTGGGGACCCGATAAACTTTATTGATGCACATTCATTTTTATGGCTAATTGGTTATAGAAATCGGTTAAGAAAATGGATTGAAGATAAAAAGATAGAACGTAAAGAAATTATTTTTAAAGGCTTTTTGGTTAATCCTATAAACTCATCTAAAAATGAACTGGGCACTTATTTAGGTGAGAATATTACTGAAAATAATATAGATTGGGATAAAGAGAATCGTGAAAAAAGAATTAAAGGTCGTAGAGCTGAAGAGTTGGTAATAGAATATGAGCGAATACGCTTAAATGGTTTAGGAAAATTTGAATTGTCAGAAAAAATAGAAGATTATAGTAAAAAAATAGGTGTCGGATTTGATGTGCTTTCATGGAACGAAGACGCAACCCCTCGTTATATTGAAGTTAAATCTTCTCATGGAAATGGATTTATCATTACTAGAAACGAATTAAATAAATCTCAAAAAAATCTTAACTATTGGATATATTTAGTAAATGAGTTGAAAGATGAAGTGCAAATAAAAATGTTAAAAGCACCCTCATTAAAGAATAATTCATATTTTAATTTAGAACCAAAAGATTATTATGTTTCGTTTTCAATTAAAAACACATAAATCAAAATATTTAGATTAAATTAATAATTATAAAAAGGCATACAATTCGGATACCCATTAAGTTAGCGAGTTGGCAAATAGTTGGATATAAATAAGTTACACTCCTTGGTTCGAGCCCAAGAGGGGGAGTAAAAAGCGAAATCCAATCTATTTATTTAGGTTGGATTTTTTGTTTTTGGTCAATA
>CAXBHA010000787.1:0-1691 GCA_963974955.1 uncultured Yeosuana sp.
CTTTATACACTCCCATTTCCAAATATTTATTCATACGTTTTTCGACAAGTTCTTTTGGTGATAAGTTTTTAAGCGACTCATAACATTTAGAAATAGCATTACTTACTATCATAAATGTTTGTTCTTTATCTCTATGGGCACCTCCAAGTGGTTCTTTAACAATTTCATCTGCCAACTTCAATTTTTTCATGTCCTTAGCGGTAAGTTTCAATGCTTCGGCCGCTTGCTCTTTATATTCCCAACTGCGCCAAAGTATAGAAGAACATGATTCTGGAGAAATTACAGAATACCAAGTGTTTTCTAACATCAACACTTTATCCCCAACACCTATACCCAAAGCGCCTCCAGAGGCTCCTTCTCCAATAATTACCGTAATAATTGGTACTTTTAAACGGGTCATTTCTAAAATGTTTCTAGCTATTGCTTCCCCTTGACCACGTTCTTCAGCTTCTAGACCAGGATAGGCTCCAGGTGTATCTAAAATTGTTACGACTGGAATACCAAATTTTTCTGCAGATTTCATTAAACGTAGAGCCTTGCGATAACCTTCGGGATTGGCCATTCCAAAATTACGGTACTGCCTCGTTTTGGTGTTGTACCCTTTTTGCTGTCCGATAAACATATAGCTTTGGTCTCCTATTTTCCCCAATCCACCAATCATGGCTTTGTCGTCTTTAAAGCCTCGATCGCCATGAAGCTCCAAAAATGTATCGCCACATATCGCTCTTATATAATCTAGTGTATAAGGCCGGTTAGGGTGACGTGACATTTGAACACGTTGCCAAGGGGTTAAATTTTTATAAATATCTGTTTTGGCTTCAACTAATTTTTTTTCGATTTGGGCGCATGTTTCAGAAACATCTACCTCACTTTCTTCCCCTATTAGTTTACATTTTTGTAATTGATCTTCTAAATCTTTTATCGGGAGTTCAAATTCTAAATATTCCATAAGAATTTATAGTTTTAAAAAGGCTGTTTTCAATTTTAGTTCGTACACAAAGATAAAAACTTTAATGATGATAAAACCCTATGAACGTTTTCTTTTTAAACGTCTTTTGTTTTTTAATATCCCATTTAACATGACGGTTGTAAGTATAATCGCAGCGCCATAATAAAACATTGCACCCATTTTTTCCTTTTGAGGGAAAAGAACAATTGCGATTGCTATACCATAAACCGGCTCCAAATTATAAGTGAGAACCACCGTATAAGGGCTTATGATTTTCATAACATGAACCGCAGCAATAAAGGCATAGGCTGTACAAATTGATGCCAAAATAAATAAATAGATGAAGTCTGTCTGGCTTAATTTAAAAAATTCCAAAGAGAACCCTCCCCTAAACACCAATATAAAAATTGTAATGAAAATGACGCCACTTATAAATTCGTAAAAAGAAATTACTGTAGCTGGATACTTTTGTGAAAATTTTCCATTTAGAACAGCAAATAAAGACGATAAAAAGGCAGATGAAATGCCAAGAATGATACCCATTAAATATTCTATTTCACTTTGAGTGATTATAAAAATACCTGCAATGACAAATATGCCAAATAAAATCTCGTACCATATTACTTTGCGTTTAAAAACAATAGGCTCTAAGATGGATGCAAAAAAAGCTCCAGTAGAAAACATAGCCAAGGCAATGGAGATATTAGCATAATTTATGGATGCAAAAAATGTAACCCAGTGT
>CAXBHA010000788.1:0-1690 GCA_963974955.1 uncultured Yeosuana sp.
CTAGAATACACCGGAATGCTAAATAATGCTTGTTTTTCTCTAGCGCTGGTAATGGTGATGCCACTCATACCAACATCAAACTTTCCCTCCATTAAATCTGTCATTAATGTGGGCCAAGTGGTTTCTATAAATTTAAGTTTTACACCAAGGTGCTTGGCTAAATCTTTGGCCATTGCTATATCTATTCCCAAATAGTTGTTACTGGAGTCTATTTTATAGGAAAATGGCATAAAATCACCTGTAGTACCAATATTAATGGTATCCCTGCCAAGTATAGTATTTAATATTGGTGATACATTGGCTGCAACCGAATTAGAATACTTGTTGGTCCTGGATAATTTAGGGCTGCAGGCCGTAAGTAGAATTAATACAAATACAAGAATTCTATTTTTAATTCGGAAGTTAATTTTTAACATGGATTAATTTTAAAAAACGTGCCTGAACACGATAATTTTATGCCTTCCAAAGTTCCGTAAGAACTTTTGTAAATTCTTTAATTTCTTCCACCGTTCCCATACTCACTCTACACCACTTTTTGCCCAAATAGTCACGGGTCCCGATCAATATTCCCTTATTTTTCATATCCATCATAAAATCCGTTGGATATTTTGAAATATCAAAAAGAATAAAACTAGTCTGCGACGGAATGTAGTCGATTTCCAATTTGCTCAAAGTCTCCACTACAATGGCTTTGGATTCTGTGTTTTTTTGTACCACAAAATCTACAAAATTCTCGTCATCAAGGGCCACCGTAGCAACAGAAAAGGAAGGAGAGGATATAGGGAGACCGGCAAAGATCATAAATTTTTCCAATTCATTGACCCACTCTTTATGTGCAAAACCATACCCAATACGTAGGCCTGCCAAACCATATACTTTGGAGAATGTTTTAATCACCATGACCCTTGGGTTTATAACCATATCTATCATCGATTCCGGGTTATCGCAAAATTCAAGATAGGCCTCATCAATTAAGACGTAGGAATATTTAGTGGCCTCAGTAATAAACTGCCTAAGCTCTTGAGAAGCTACGACCGTACCAATAGGATTATTGGGATTGACAATATATACCAAACCCGGATGCTCCTGGGTTTTGGCCAACATAGCATCCAAATCAAGGGTATGATCTTGTTTTAAGTGTATATAGTGTGTTTTTCTGCCAAACTTTTCCAACATGGAAGGCAATATATCAAAGGTAGGTGTGGCAGTGGTTACATCACCTTCCCTTTGTAGCATAAAATGTACGACAGCTTCCAAGATACCGGAGGAGCCAGCACTCAATAAAATGTTTTCCGCTGTTAGTTGAAAACGTTTTGCCAGGGCTATTTTTAGTTGAGGTATTGACGGAAAAGCATATCTATTAATAGCTGTAACAGAAGTTAAAAAAGACTTTTTTACTTGTTCCGAGCACCCATATGGATTTTCATTGGAAGCTAATCTAAGATAGGTATCACCAAGGTTGGTCTTTGGCATAGCAATTCCTAAATGTGGAAGTATTACCACTCCCGTTGAACCGAGTGTTGCCTTTGATAACCAGTTTCTTCTATTCATTTCCAATCAATTTTGAAAATAAGTTACGTATTTTTTTTATATGAGGTAAAACAGTTAAATGCTTTAGTTTTATTTTTACCTATTATGGAAATATAACACCTAATTATTGCGAATAGCTATTGGATTAATTCTTGAAATT
>CAXBHA010000789.1:0-1687 GCA_963974955.1 uncultured Yeosuana sp.
TACAAATTTTTGCTTGTTTAAGAAAATATAGCTAAAAAACGTATGAGGAGTTATTGTATCATTTACTAAGACTGCTATAAAATTTTCTAATTTTAAGTTTAGATTTTGTTTAATTCTCTTTACAATTTGGAAGAGGTTTAGAATGAAATTTATGCCAAAAATTAAAACACCAAGACCATATATGCCCCACATTATTTTGGGTAAATATCCTACTAATGTAGGTTGAGTAATGACTTGTTGTTCAACACTGTTTTGCGTTGTTTTTATAACTATTGCTGAATTTAAAACAGGCTCAACATATTCTGTAAAAGTTACTAATGGAATGCATAAAGAAAAGATCAAGGAGGCTAATAAGTAAAAGCGCTTAAAATGGTGCATTTTTTCATTCTCTAAAAATAATTTATAGAACACCATAAAAATGGATAAGCATGCACTGAATTTTAAAATATAGATTAACATGTTATTTGTTTTTAATTTCTTTATCTATAATTGCTTTTAGATCTTCCAATTCTTCTAGAGTCAGATTAGTTTCTTTCGTAAAAAATGATGCAAATTGAGAGGCACTATCGTTGAAGAATTGTTTAATTAATCCATTCACGTGTTTAGAAAAATAATCTTTCTTTTTTACTAAGGGATAATATTCCCGAGACTTACCGAACAAAGTATAACTTATAAATTTTTTGTCAGTCATTCGTTTTAATAGCGTTGCTACAGTTGTAGTTGCAGGCTTTGGTTCAGGATAAGCATCTAAAAGATCTTTCATAAAGGCTTTTTCAAGCATCCATAAATGATTCATTAAGTCTTCTTCAGTTTTTGATAATTTCATTTTCTACAAAATTAGAGTAGTTTCTACAAATGTAGAACAAATATTTATATTCTACAAATATAGAGGAAAATATTTCAATATTTAGTGCGCTAAGATTTAATATCTTCTAGATCTAATACTTTCTATAACGACCGTAGTTAATATTAATAAACCGCCAAAAAAAGTATTCCAGGTTGGTATTTCTTTTAGAAAAAAGAAGGCCATTAGTATTCCTAGAACGGGTTGAATGCTGTTTATAATACTGGCCGTACTTATAGAAAAATATTTTAGGCTATGAATAAACATAGAATGACCAATGGCCGTGGTAATTAATGCTAATGCAATAACATATGGGTATTGTGTGGTGATATTACTACTATCCATTGTAAACATGAATGGGAGTAAAACCAAAGATAAAATTAAAATTTGGTGCATCATGAGGGCTGTGCCACCATAGCTTCCAATATGGCGTTTCAAGGTAAGATTTCGCAATGCGTAGCAAGTGGCGGAAAATAGTCCAAGCAAAATGCCTTTAACTTGAGAGCTTTTAAAATCGAATTCTGGTGCGAGAATATAGATTCCAATTAATACGATGATTCCTAAAACAACATGAATACCATTTAATTTGGATTTTATAAATAAAGGCTCCAATAAAGCCGTGATTACTGGAAATGTAAAAAGCGACAACATGCCCAGTGCTACGTTGGAAAGTTTTAATGCATAGAAATAAGTTATCCAGTGCAATCCCAATAAAAGTGAACTCAACAGTATGGTTGAAAAGTCTTTTTTTGAATGTAACTTGATATTGAATTTTTTAAATCTACAAAATAGATATAGAAACAAAGCTCCCAAGGCACAGCGAAACCAGATGATTACAGGTAT
>CAXBHA010000790.1:0-1686 GCA_963974955.1 uncultured Yeosuana sp.
ACCGTTTTATAAAATGTCGCAAGTTTCCAGTTAACACCAAGTGCATTCATTATCTCTGCTACTTCAGGTTTCACTTTATCGGTATTTGGTAATAAAAACTTTTCGTCCTTATACTTTTTAATTAATGGAGAAAGTTCTGAAAACGAACGTTTGCCAACATAAATTTTACGTTTTCTGTAAACTACATATTTTTGTAAATAGAATGCAACGGCTTCAGATTGGCAAAAATATTTCATGGTATCAGGCACTTTAAACCTCATTTCTTCAGCAACTCTAAAATAATGATCTACGGCATTTCTACTTGTTAAAACAATTGCAGTATAGTGGTTTAAATCTACTTTTTGTTGTCTAATTTCTTTGGCTGAAACCCCTTCCACGTGAATAAAAGGTCTAAAATCAATTTTCACTTTTTGCTTTTCTTGAAGATCAAAATAGGGCGAATTCTCTATTTTAGGTTCTGGCTGAGATACTAAAATCGTTTTCACTTTCATAGGGCGCATGTAGTTACTATTTTTATTATGAAATAAACACCTTATACAATAGGATGTATGGTGCAATTTCAAGTGCGCAAAGATACAAAATAAAATAAAATAAGTTCTGTTTTATTAAACTAAGATGTGTTTTAATTGTTGTAATAGTGCCTACAATGTTTATAATTAACAATAAAAAGACGACTACATAAATGATTGTTGAATTTGGTTTAAAACTAAATAGCAACAACAAATTTATTGGCACTAACCATACGCCTAAAAAGTTTTTATAACTTATTTTTTGAAAGAGGTATTGGTCAATTAATGTATCCATTTCAAAAAGACTTCCAATTAAACGTTCTATAAGAACTTTTATTAAAATAAGCGATGCTATAGCAAATGCTAATTTAAACATGACATCCATTGTGGGGACTTCTATAACCGTCAAATTTTGAAGGCATATAAATACAAAAATTGATAATGAAATAATTAAATTGACAAAAAGAAACGCATCAAATTTGTCAAAAAACTTTTGATCTCTAGCATAAATTTTAAGATATTTCGAGTTTCCTAAAACATAAACAAAATCGTTAAAACGCCTTGGATACATTGATTTTGTAACAGCAATAAAAACTATTCCAATGATTATTAGAACAGTGAATATCTCATATGTTTGAACATTTCGAAGCATGCCCTAAAATTATTATAAATATTAACACCTCCTTGTAATTATTAAGGAATAATTAAAAAAAAGTAATTTTTAAATACTGTACATTTGCTAAAAAATTATACGTTTTAATGAATCATAAATAAGTATAATAGTCCTAATGGATTTAGACATGCATTAAAACAATTAGAGGGATCCATGAAAAACACCGTTGTAATTATACCAACCTATAACGAAATAGAAAATACAGAAGCTATAATTAGGGCGGTATTTTCGCAATCTGAATTCGTACATATTCTTATAGTAGATGATAATTCTCCCGATTTAACAGCATTGAAAGTTAAGGAACTTCAAAAAGAGTTTCCAGAGCGTTTGTATTTAGAATCAAGACAGGTAAAAGCAGGATTGGGAACTGCTTATATTCATGGGTTTAAATGGGCTTTGAACAAAAAATACCACTATGTTTTTGAGATGGATGCCGATTTTTCCCATGACCCAAAAGATTTAATTAAGCTATATACTGCCTGTGATGAAAATGGCGCAGATCTT
>CAXBHA010000791.1:0-1679 GCA_963974955.1 uncultured Yeosuana sp.
TTCTAAACTCGCTATTCCAAGATTTTTGATAGGCTTTTTCTAATGCGAGACGCGATGTAATTTTTCCTTGAAGATAATCAATAATAAATTGTGAAGCCATTTGCGCACTCCTTATTGCCATACTCATTCCATTTCCACATAACGGGTTAATCATACCTGCCGTATCGCCACACATGATGATATGATTTTCCACCGGACTTTTATTTGAAAATGAAATTTGACTTATCGTTAATGGTCTTTCAAAAACTGAAATAGAATTATTAAAAATTGATTTTAAGTAAGTATTTTTAAAAACAACTTTCTCTTGAAACTCATTAATATCTTTAAAAGCCTTAAAAGACTCAAAATTTGTGATATAACACAAATTAATAATCTCGTTTTCAACTTTTGATACACCACAATAACCCCCTTTAAAATTATGAAGTGCCACTAAATCGTTCGGAAAATCACCCTTGACATGTGTTTTTATTGCTAAGAAAGGTGCTTTTTCTTTAATGAGATTTCGATCTAAAGTGACATCGAGTGAGGAACGCTTTCCATAAGCACCTATAACTACTCTCGATTTATATGTATTGTTATTTTTTGTGGTCACTAAAAACTCATCATTAAAAAACTGAATATCTATAACTGAATCTTGAAGTGTTTGAACCTTGTTGCTTTTTGCTTTTTTATATAAAGCATTATCTATGGCGTAACGGCTGATGCCAAAACCACCCAATGTTAAATCGCATTTTAAAATGTTGCTTTTAGTTGTAGATAATTCGAACTTATTGATTTTTTGTGCTCCTAAATCGAAAACTTCGATACCTAAATACTCAAAATATGGCAACACTTCATTAGATATATATTCTCCGCAAACTTTATGTTTTGGATAGTTATTTTTCTCAATAAGCAAGACACTGAAATTATATTTTGATAGATGAATAGCACTAGATAATCCTGCTAAACCACCACCAATTATAATAACATCAAGCATTTGAGGAATTTGATTCACGCACAATTTTTTACTAAAGGTAAAGGTATTATATATAAGATTGAAATTATATAAGTTCAGTAATTGTAAATTTTGTGTCTCTGAAAACACATTCATCGCCAACTTTTTTCCCCATTAATAACATTCCAATGGGCGTATCTGTGGCAATTGCGTAAAATTGCTGATCTTTAATAGAAATATTCCCTGCACTAATAGCTATAAAATAATTAGATTTTGAAGTAAAAACAACACTTCCTAAACGTACAGTTTCTGAAGATTTATTGACGTCAACCATTCTTAAAATATCTTTTATTTTTTGAATTTCTGATAATTGATATAGCGCCTTTTCTAAATCAATTTGCAACATGGCCCTACCTGTTTCATGCTTATCTCCAGCAGAACTTTTGGTTTCAGAATCAAAAGATTCCTGAATATCATGTATTGTATTCTTAATAATTTTTAGCCTTTTTTCAACGAATTGACTGCAGTCATTAAATAAGTGTTGTTTTAATTCAATGCTGTTTTTCATTCTAATCGTCATAATTTAAAGGTCCGTAGAAATTCATTTGACGAACAATCCAATTTTTTCTTCTTTGTATATAATTAGTTGCAGGATTCGCCTTAAATCTTAAAGGATTAGGTAGAATGGCAGCAATGGCAGCGGCTTCATTTCTGTTAAGTTTAATAGCCGGTTTTTTAAACCAGT
>CAXBHA010000792.1:0-1679 GCA_963974955.1 uncultured Yeosuana sp.
TATGGCGAAATCGACTTCGAAATCTTAACACCTAATGGAAACATTGTTGGTGGCTACCAAGGAGTAGATGCTGGTGCAATTACTATAGATTTCTGTAAGGACTAATTGAAATAAAAAAGTTTAAAAACTTTTAATACATTTAAAAGCCACCTCTTTAAAGAGGTGGCTTTTTATTTTGCCCTTGATTGTAATGAACAAAAATCAGAAAATAAGGCTAAAATAGAAAGTACAGTAATTGACGTTACACGTCAATGAATTCTCCTTATCCTTATATCCGAAAAAATTCTGAAAACAATAATTACTTGAAAATATAATAGTTGAACAAATAACATTAGCAATAAAACAACACAGACCTATTATGCAATAACCTTGTAACATATTTATTCGTATTAATTTGTATTTTTGACAAAAGCTAAATCGTGAGTTATCAGTATTTTATTCCAATTAAAAAAAGTTGCGCATTGCTGTTGCTTACGCTATCTTTTTTTTCATGTTCCAGACGAGAAAATTTCGACATTATTGTCGAGGAGCCTATTCAAATTGATACTACCAAGCTAACAGAAGAAGAAATTACTTTTGCACCAATCGGAACCGTAGAGATTTTGAATAGCGCCAAAATTGACGACAACTACATTCTTGTAAATGATGCCGGTGCAAATCGGGTCTATTTAATGAATAAAGAAGCTAAACTTCTATACGAATGGACTTTTACAAATAATATTGGTAATGACGTGTATTTGCTCCCTAATGGAAACCTTCTAGCTTCATTAGAAACAGACGAACCTAAAATACCCTTAGGAGGGATTATTCTTCTATTGATGGAGAAACACATCATGACGTCGAAATTTTGCCTAATGGTAATGTTATTGCCATGGTTTGGCAACAAATAGACTCAACTACAGCTATTACAGAAGGTTTTATTTTAGAAGAAAAAATTTACCCAGAGTCTATCATTGAGATAGACCCCAATACCAATTCAATAGTATGGGAATGGCATTCAATGGAGCATATAATACAAGATAATGATGAAACTAAAAACAATTTTGGAGTTGTATCAAAAAACCCGAATCTAATTGATATAAATTATAGTTTAAAAGATACTTCATTACCAGATGTTAAAGGTGATATTATGCACGCCAACGCCATTGCATATGATGAAGATAATGACGTTATAATGTTAAGCGTAAACTTTTATTCTGAAGTTTGGGTAATCGATCATAGTACTACCACAGAAGAAGCTTCTAGCCATTTAGGAGGCAATTACAATAAAGGGGGTGATTTAATTTATCGCTTTGGTAATCCTGAATCTTACGAAAACACTTCTGGCACAAGATTATTCCACAATAATCACTATCCAAATATTTTAAAAGGAAAAAATAAAGGAAAACTTTTAATTTTCTCAAATGGGAATGACATAGAACAATCTGCCGTCTATGAACTAGAACTTCCATCAACATATTCTTTACAACCTAATTTCAACAATGAACCAACCGTGACATGGAGTTTTACAGACCCAGATCTTTATTCAGGTAAAGTTTCAGGAGCTGTACCTTTAGAAAATGGAAATATTCTGATAACAGAAGGTGATTTTGGTTTTTGGGAAGTTACGCGTGAAAAAGAAGTCGTATGGAAATTTAGTGCACCTGGCTTTTATTGGAGGGGATATAGTTACTTAAAAA
>CAXBHA010000793.1:0-1670 GCA_963974955.1 uncultured Yeosuana sp.
TTGTATTTTCAGACTTATGGCAAATTACGGACATTCAAATAAGATTTCAACTGAAATGAATGAATATTTAAAAATCTTGAGCAAAAAAAACCAATAAAAATGGAGTCTTTTTAATACTATGATTTAACAATGTTTAACCAATCATGGCCTTATCTTTTTTTGTTGAAAAATCAATTTCAACTTGATTTTTCAAAATATCTTCAAAACTTTCCCGATGCCTTATTACATGTGCTTTATTATTAAACCAAAGTACTTCGGCTGGACGATAGCGAGAATTATAATTACTGGACATAGTAAAACAATAGGCTCCTGCATTTTTAAAACACAGAACATCGCCTTCAGTAATTTCATTTATTCTTCGGTTATTACCAAAAGTATCTGTTTCACATATATATCCAACTACTGTATAAAAACGCTCACGGCCAATTGGGTTGGTAAGGTTGACAATCTCATGATGAGACCCATATAACATAGGTCTTATTAGGTGATTAAAACCAGAATCTACTTGTGCAAAGACTGTGGAAGTGGTTTGCTTTACCGCATTGACTTTTGTTAAAAAACTTCCAGATTCACTAACTAAAAACTTGCCAGGCTCGAAAGCTAAGGTTAATTCTTTGCCATATTCTTTACAAAAGGCATTAAATTTTTCGCTTAACTTTTTCCCTAATTCTTCAATATTGGTTTCAATATCACCTAGTTTGTAAGGGACTTTAAAACCAGAGCCAAAATCAATAAACTCTAAATTTTTAAATTGTTTGGCAGTTTCAAATAATATTTCGCTGGCATATAAAAATACGTCAATATCTAAAATGTCACTTCCAGTATGCATATGAATACCATTAATGGTCATTTTAGTATTTTCAACAATTCTTAATAAATGGGGTATTTGATGTATTGAAATACCAAATTTAGAATCGATATGTCCAACAGATATATTACTGTTCCCGCCTGCCATAACATGTGGATTAATTCTGATGCACACCGGAATATGTGGATGTTTAGTCCCAAATTGCTCTAATATCGATAAATTATCAATATTAATTTGCGTTCCTAATGTGGTGGCCTCTTCAATTTCAGCTAATGACACACCGTTTGGTGTAAAAATAATTTGCTCGGGTGAAAAGCCTGCTTTTAAGCCTAATTGAACTTCTTGAATGGAAACCGTATCAATTCCAGAACCTAAAGTTTTAAAATACTTTAGTATTGAGATATTTGAAAGAGCTTTTACAGCATAATTTATTTTAAGATGTTTAACGTCTTTAAAGGCATCTGTTAGTCTTTTATATTGAGATTCAATTTTATGAGCGTCATAGACGTAAACAGGGCTTCCATGGTCTTCAACTATTTTAAGCAATTGATTTGTTAACATAGTAAATTTACTTTTTAACAAAGGTACTTTTTTTGACAATATCAAAAATAAATAATTGAAATATTATATAAATCAAACAAATTGTTAATTATATAACAAATTGAAATTGAATTAAATGTTGGAGCTAGCATTCCTTTATAAAAGATTAGTGTAATTAATACGTATTCTATACATTTGTGTTTCTTAAACTATCTAGCAAATTATGAATTTACACGAATATCAAGGTAAAGAAATATTAAGCAGTTTTGGCGTGCGCATTCAGCGTGGTATTGTAGCTCAAAATGCTCAAGAGGCTGTTGTC
>CAXBHA010000794.1:0-1669 GCA_963974955.1 uncultured Yeosuana sp.
TCAACTGGTGTGAAAGGGAAAGCATCTTCTATGGTTTCATTAACTACAGGAGAACTCCAGTAAGTATAATAAAACCAATCTTGTTTTACTGCTGAGCTTTTATTCACAAAAGCTGTCCCCGTAACAGGGTTTACCGTAAAGGAATTTCCGTATTGTACAAAATTACCATTAGTTTGAATAGTTAATGTTCCATCAACCGAGACATCATTTTGAACTTCAACAAAACTATTATCATTAACATTTAATGTAACTCCCGGATTAATAGTTAATCTACATGCTTGAAAACTACCTAAACTAGTATCATAACTTGTTTCTATTATGACAGGAGTTGTTAAATCTGGGGTTCCAATCCAACCACCGTTATAAGTTACTGGGGTTCCACTACATGCGGGTAAAACTGTCACTGAACCATTGACTATGATATCATTGCCACCACCTTCAAAACCTCCAGAACCTCTATTGTCAGTAGCCCAACCATAAATCCTATAAGTAATTGCTGTCGCTACGGTAGATTGATTAACTGTAAAAGTAATTACTTGGGTAGTTTCATTCGTCACATATGGTACGGGCTTTTCAAAATCAATAGTTGTTGAATAACCATCAATAGAACTTCTTAAAGCAATCGTATTAGGTCCAATAAATGAACGTTGAAAATTTACAACAATGGATGAAACATCAAATTGATAACCAGAATTTGGAGAAATAGTGAATTGCATGTAATCATTTTGAGAAATAGCATCTAAAATACTAGTCCCACTCCAATTTACAGCATTGAATCTATCACCATTTATCGTTGCAGTTAATCCTTCTCCCCTTGTTATTGTAGAAGTGGATAAATTTGCATCATTAGAATTTGACATTACCGATAGTTCATTACCTAATTTTTCAGCAAATTCAAATGTTAATATCTGCCCAAACCCAAAGTTTAAAGCGCCAAAAAAGGCCATTAAAAAGGTGAGGGATTTTATATAGGTAGTTGTTTTTGCCATACTATTTGGTTTACTGGTTCGATTTGGTCTTTATAAATGTGTATTATGTCTGTTTCAATTGTTACTTTTGGGTTTATGCAAACCAAAAAAACATATACGGTGCAAGAAGCCACCAAAAAACTGGAGCATTATTGCGCGTATCAAGAACGTTGCCATCAAGAGGTTAGAAAAAAACTAACACACATGTATATGATTCCGGAGGCAATCGATAGTATTATCGTACACCTCTTAAAGCATAACTTTCTTAATGAAGAACGTTTTGCCAAAACATTTGTTAGCGGTAAGTTTAAAATCAAGAATTGGGGGAAACGCCGTTTAACTTTTGGTTTAAAGCAAAAAGACATTGGCAAAGTTAATATAAATCAGGCACTTGCAGAGATTTCGGACGAGGATTATATCGGTCTTTTTAATGATTTAGCCGAAAAAAGGGCTAATTCTATCAAAGAACGCAACGTTTTGAAGAAGAAAAAGAAGTTTGTGGACTACTTTTCATATCGGGGTTGGGAATCGCATTTGGTGTATGATAAGGCGAATGAATTGATAAAATGACTGTCGTTATTATAAATCGTCATTGCGAGGAGTCCCGTCCCGATAGGATAGCTATCGGGACGACGAAGCGATCTTTGAATGTAATTCGTCATTGCGAGGAGGTACGACGAAGCAATCTCTTTGTTTGAAGT
>CAXBHA010000795.1:0-1667 GCA_963974955.1 uncultured Yeosuana sp.
AATTATTAACTGAAACAATTACTGAGGCCGATGCATCAACTTTTGATAATTCTTCCATGATTAGCACATACGATATGGCATCCATGCCGCTACCGCCATATTTTGGATCAACCATAATTCCCATAAAGCCCAAGGCTCCCATTTTTTTTACCAGATCATCAGGAAAATGTTGGTTTTCATCACGCTCGATGACGCCTGGAAGTAATTCGTTTTGTGCAAAATCGCGTGCCGCCTCGCGTATCATTAAATGCTCTTCAGTAAGATTAAAATCCATAGTAAAAAATAAACTGTTGATTTGATAAAAAATGTATACAAATATAGGTTTTTGCTAGAATATTTTCAATAAGTATTGTTATTTTTACTGAATATGATAAAATCTGAATATAAGGTTATTGGTGTCATGTCTGGAACATCGCTAGATGGTGTCGACTTGGTTTACACCTCTTTTAATTTAAATACATCATGGAATTTTAAAATCATATATTCAGAAACTGTTACCTATAATGAGCATTGGGTCAAAATACTCAAAGATTTAGTTTTATTATCTGAAGATGAACTAAAGGAAACAGACAATGCCTATACATCATACTTAGCAACTATAATTAAAGGTTTTATTCTTAAATATAATATAAAGGATATTGATGCTGTTTGTTCTCATGGCCATACGGCCTTACACCGGCCAGAAAAAAAATTAACCTATCAAATTGGAAATCTACCAATTTTGGCTTCACTATTGAAACAAACTGTTGCTTGCGATTTTAGAGTGCAGGATGTTGCGTTAGGTGGGCAAGGAGCACCATTAGTGCCTATTGGTGATGCTCTGTTGTTTCCGGAATTTGATTTTTGTTTAAATCTAGGTGGATTTGCCAACATTTCTGCCACTATCAATAAGGAACGTATAGCTTATGATATTTGCCCGGTTAATATTGTACTAAATTATTATGTTAGGCAATTAGGATTTGATTATGATAATGAAGGAACGATAGCGTCCTCAGGAATTATCTGTGAAGAGTTACTTTTAAAATTAAATGATTTGGATTTTTATAAGGAAACCTATCCTAAATCGTTGGGATTGGAATGGGTTTATTCACAAATAATTCCAACAATAAACTCTTTTCAACTTGAAATCAAAGATATTTTAAGAACTTTTGTGGAACATGTAGCCACTCAAATTTCTAAAGAGATACATTGTAAAAAGGATGCATTGGTTTTAATAACCGGAGGGGGTGTTTACAATCGATTTTTAATTAACAGAATTAAAAAACATACCAAGAATACTATTAAAACACCTTCAAAAACTATTATAGAATTTAAAGAAGCTTTGGTTTTTGGGTTTCTAGGAGTCCTAAAACTAAGAAACGATTTTAATTGTCTTCAATCGGTTACAGGGGCAAGTCGTAACCATAGTTCGGGAAATATATTTCATCCATAAAATTATTATAAAATTAAACTATAAGGATTTTAGTTTTTTATATTTGTTAAATTAATAGTTTAAAATTTATTTCACGTAACATTAGGATTGGCTAAACAATAATTAATAGAATTAACTTTATGGAAGCAGTAATTATTTTGGTATTTGTAATGGGATATTTTGCCATTACCTTAGAGCACAGTTTAAAAATAGATAAGCTTATTCCTGCATTGATTATGATGGCCATTATTTGGGC
>CAXBHA010000796.1:0-1664 GCA_963974955.1 uncultured Yeosuana sp.
TAAATTTAAAGCCGCTTTTTGAGTGCTTAACCGTGTACGTAAACTGGAATTAAAAAACAATAACCCAATGGTTTTATGCTTTCCTAAATCAATATATTTTAAAGGATTTGCTTTTAATTCCTTTGCTTCCGCAATCCAAGAATTCATGTTATCTATATCATGTATAGAAGTGTAGTTTTTCATGTTTCTACTATTTTATTTTGGTAAAATGTATTTTATTGTTGAACGCATTGATTATAAAATTATCATCCAATCCGTTTACTATCCAGGTTTCTATATTGGCCTGTTTTGCTACCAAAATGGCATCTACTTTTGATTGCATTCCACCTGAACCATGAGACGATTTTGAACTTACAATTTCTTCCTGCAAATGCTTAATATCTTCAACACTTTCAATCGTTACTGGCTTTTTATGTTCAATAGACTTTTTGGTATATATCCCATTAGTGTTTGTTGCAATGATGAATAAATCAACATTTAAAAGGGATGCTGTTAAAGCTCCTAATTTATCATTATCACCAAATTGAATCTCATCAGTTGCTACCGTATCATTTTCATTTATAATGGGAATGTAATTGTTGGACACCAACACATTAATGGTATTTACAATGTTGGTTTTGCTTTCCTGTTTTTCAAAATCTGAATACGATAATAAACATTGTGAACTCAACAAGCCATACTCCCTAAAAATTTCCTGATAAATACGTATTAAATGTGGCTGCCCAATAGAAGCCAAAGCTTGTTTTACATTTATCTCTTTCCCTTTACTTTCAAGCTTTACAAACTGTTTAGCGACGGCAATGGCTCCAGAACTTACAATAATAAACTCGTATTCATCTTGAAGCATTGCTATTTGATTTGCAATATCTTCTATTTTCCCTCTAGAAATATTATCGGTTTCCTTAGTTAGGGTATTAGAACCTATTTTAAGTAATATACGTTTTTTATAGTTCACTTAGTTTCGTGTTTGTCCGTTGCCAAAAATATACCATTTATTGGTTACCAAATGTTGCAATCCAATAGGTCCTCTTTGGTGTAATTTATCAGTGCTAATAGCTAATTCGCCACCCAAACCAAGTTGCCCACCATCTGTAAAACGGGTTGAAGCATTATGGTAAACCGCCGCTGTATCTACATTTTCCATAAATGTTTTTGCAGCCTCATTATTTTTGGCAACAATTGATGATGAATGTCCGCCAGAATATTTGTTTATCATAGCAATAGCGTCTTCATTTGAATCTATTTCTGCGACAGCAATTTTATAATCTAAAAACTCTTCATACCAAATATCATTTGATGGAATCGTTTCTACTCCTTCATATTTTGAAATACTTTTATCACCAAAAATTTCAATATCAAATTTTTTTAATTTTAAAATAAGTGATTTAATGAAAGCATCTTTATTTGGGAGATTTTTATCAATTAATATTTTATCTAACGCATTACAAGCCGAAATTTTTGTTGTTTTTGCATTGATAATAATATCTAGCGCAATTTGCTGATCCGCTTCTTTGTGTACATACACAAAATTGTTTCCACGTCCACTGATTATAACTGGACATGTAGCGTGTTTTTTTACAAAAGCAATCAATTTTTCACCACCTCTGGGGACTATTAAATCTACTTTTTGAGTTGGCTTTTCTAAAAAAGCCTGCGTTTCGGCT
>CAXBHA010000797.1:0-1663 GCA_963974955.1 uncultured Yeosuana sp.
CCATATCAATTTGAGCAGATTCAATAATCTGTAATGAAATTCGCCTTTTGTATTTGCTACCCAAAACGGACCACCGCCAGGCTCACCCTCATTCTTTACCATTCCACAAACCCTAATTGGCCTATTGATTCTACTTTTTAACATACTCAATTTATCAGATTTTGATTTTGAATCGAAATCATTTGTAAATCTTACATTAAGGGCATCCATTAAAAAGGTTTTAATTTCTGCTATTTTATCGTCAGTAACTTCGCCAGTATCTAACTGTTCGGCGTATGAAAATGCTTTATTCTGTTTTTTGATAAGAATCCCGGCCAATACTTTTTTGCTGTCAGCAACCGCCTTTGCATCTTTCATGACAGCTACATTGTCAATGTTTTTTATAAAAATCACATCAGCATCTTGCTCATTCAAATTTTGAATTAATGCCCCATGCCCACCTGGCCTAAATAATACAGACCCATCCTCATTTCTAAATGGGTTATTATCCATATCTACCGCCAACGTATCGGTAGATGGTTTTTGAAAAGAATAATCTACCTCATATTTAATTCCTGTAGCTTTAGTAACTCTAGGTCCTGATTCTGCAAATTCTTTATTGAACATTTCTTCGTGCTGCTCTGAAACAGTAAAATGAAGTTTTGCTTTTCCTTTCGAACCCGCATATAATGCGCCTTCTTTTAAATGCTCTTCGAAAGGTGTTGCCGCTTTATCACCATAGTTATGAAATGGCAATAAACCCTTAGGATAAAAACCATAATTAAGTGCATTATCACCCAATAATTCTGAAATAAAATGAAATACTTTTTCACCTTGTGAATCAAACTTCTTAGGCAGCCTACCCATTACATTTTTATAAAATGGCAAACGCTCTAAACCCTCTGAGAAAATTCTAATGTCTTTATCATTGGTTCTTTTCAAATAAACATCAAGAGTTTCTTTCGACGGATTATATACATCTAAAAAATTAAAAAGAGCCTTGAACATACGAGAAGCAGCACCAGATGCAGGTACAAACTTTAAAATATCTAAATCTTTTAATTTAGAATCATAAAAAGTTATAAGCTCTTTTTCTTCCGAACTAGAAAATTTAAGAATCCCATTACTTATTACGGCAGCATTCTTAAGTTGCACAAATGGAATACCCTCTTTAAAAGTATTGATATGACTCTGCATACTTTCTTTAGAAATTCCTTTTTCCTTTAATTGTTTTTCGTCACTTTCTGTAAGTTCTATCATTTATCTAATAACTGATCTATATGGTTAATGGCTTTTTCTAAACGCTGCTTTTTGTTTCCCTTCAAGGTAATAAAATTTTTATCGTATTTTTCTAGAGTAAGCTTAAAATAGTTAAACATTTCTTCCCTTTCATTTGGTTTATCTCTTAAATCATCCTCTTCCCACGGTATATCAATATAAGTCAAGAGGTAAAGATCATAAGAGTTCTGAAGGGCGTATTTTTCTAATGTTGGATCACAATCGCCAATATAATACGCTTCTGAATACACTTTGGTTTCCAATAAATCAGTATCACAAACAAGTATTTTTGTTGCTTTTTTGGTAAGCCTGTTTTCGAGACGCATTTGCCCCTCAGCTATGGGCAATAAATCATGTGGCTCACAGGTTTTACGTTCATTATTCCATTTTTCCTGCAGATAGTCTC
>CAXBHA010000798.1:0-1660 GCA_963974955.1 uncultured Yeosuana sp.
TAATTTTCTAGATGGTTTTGATAACGGTCCAGAATCCATTTGGGCGGCACAATTTTCCATTAACGACGGAACTACTGTTGGTAGGGTTAGTTTTGTAACGGGTTTAAATTCACCCCATGGTACTGGATTATACGGTTGTTGCGGTTTTCATTTAGCTAGCCAAAACATGGTAAATGCCTTTAAAACGGATGCATCGGGATTGCCTTTATTGGATACTTTTAACAATACCAATATTTTTAATACGGTTGATAGCAATGGCGAATCACCATTGGCAGGAGGTATCACACTAGATCCTAGAATTGACCATACTGTTGGAATTCCTGGGCGTCCTTTTAAATACAGAAATACAGTAAACACGGCTGGAGACATGATATATAACTTCAGTTGGGCTAGAGACCCAGGGGTCTATGGCTATTTTGGAAATATGAAAGAGCAACAAGCACCAGATTGTTCATGCTATGTAAAGGAAGGGCCATTCGTGGGGACGTCTAAAAATGTAGATTTTATTCGTTATGCCGATGTGCTTTTGTTTAAAGCCGAAGCTTTAATTCAAATGAATCAAGTCGATGCTGGAGTAACTATAATCAATCAAATAAGAACGCGGGCAGCAGCCAGTACACAACGCCAATTGAATGCCGGGGCAACTGATGTCTATAATGTCGGAATGTACCCAATGGGTATGTCTAAGGATGACGCATTTAAGGCTTTAATGTTTGAAAGACGTTTAGAATTTGGCATGGAAGGCCCTAGGTTTTTTGACCTTGTAAGATGGGGTATTGCAGAACCAGTGCTTAACGCTTATTTAGCAGTTGAAAAAACAAGAAAGGATTTTCTTGCCAATGCACAATTTACAGCTGGTAGAGATGAGTATTACCCAATTCCACAAAGAGAAATTGATTTCACGGGTGGATTATATAATCAAAATCCAGGATATTAATTGTATTGTTTAGTTTTTTGAGTTAGTTTTAATTCCAGAAGGTATTTTAATAAATTGCCTTCTGGAATTTTATTAAAAGTAAAAATATGTCAAAGATTGTATGTTTCGGAGAAGTGTTATGGGATGTATTCCCAACACATAAAAAAATTGGAGGAGCGCCATTAAATGTGGCTAATAGATTAAAGTCTTTTGGCAATGAGGTTATTATGATTAGTGCAATTGGCAATGGTAAAGGTGGTGTTGAATTGTTGGATTTTATTAATGAAAGTTGTATTGATTCTAGTTGTGTTCAAGTACATAACGAACACAAAACAGGTAAGGTAAAAGTGATGCTAAACGAAAAAGGATCAGCATCATACGACATTAAATATCCCAGAGCTTGGGACAAAATTAGATTAACAGAAATAAACAAAATCGCCGTTAAAAACGCCGATGCTTTTGTTTTTGGTAGCCTTGTTGCCAGGGACGACTGTTCCAGAAGCACACTATATGCCCTTATAGAACTCACTAAATATAAAGTTTTCGACCTTAATTTAAGGACACCTTATTACACCAAAGAGGTGCTTTTTCACTTGATGGACAAAGCCGATTTTATAAAGTTTAATGATGATGAGCTTTATGAAGTAAGTAAATATATGGGCTCAAAATATAACTCGTTAGAGCAAAACCTAATGTTTATTGCCGAAAAAACAAACACAAAACAGATATGTGTAACCAAGGGAT
>CAXBHA010000799.1:0-1653 GCA_963974955.1 uncultured Yeosuana sp.
TTGTTTATATGGATGCAGAACAGACCCAAACTTTACGTGACCAAACAGCCAAAGTATAGTAATAATTGGCAGTGCTTTGACCGGGATAATTTGAGCATTTTTGTTCATGAGTTCATTTTTTAACCCAATAATAGGCAATATTGAAAAACCTAAACCAGCAATAACCGCCTGCTTTACCGCTTCATTTTAAGTAAGCTCTATTTTTTTTCGAAGGTCAAACTTATTCTTAATTATAAATTGCTCCATTGCAACTCTTGTTGCAGATCCCATTTCCCTATAAATTAAAGGCGACTGTTCAACAATATTCTTTTTGGTAAGTCCGGCTTTATTCAAGCCACGTTTACCTGCAATTAAATAAAGTTTATTCTGCATCAACTCTACACGTTCAATATTTAGTTTTTTAGGCAACACAGTGACCATTCCGAAATCAGCCTTGTTCAACTCTAAACTTTCAATTACCTGAGCCTTATTTGTAACGTCTATAATTAAGTCGACACCTTTATTTTGACTCATAAAATTAGATAGCATATAAGGCATTACATATTTACCGGTAGATACTATTGAGAATTTTAATTTACCAACCAACTCACCTTTAAAAACAAGGGTCTTATAGTTTATCTCATCTACCTCATTTAATATTTTTTCCGCATCTAACGCAATTTCTTTTCCGAAATCTGTTACATAAAGCTTTCTACCAACAACCTCGGTAAGTGGAATGGAAAATTGGTCTTGAAAGTTTTTTAACTGTATCGATACTGCTGGCTGAGTTAAATGCAGCTCCTCATAAGCTTTCGTAATACTTTGGTTTTCAAATATTTTTAACTAATGCAAGGTATAATTCATAAATTATTTTTATGCCTAACATAATAGATATAAATAATAATTTATGAATTAAAAATGTAAGATTTGCGTCAGCATTTAAATAATAAAAACATTTTATGAAATCAGCAGTAAAAAATCCTGTTCAAACAATTAGAACAAAACAAAAAATTCAACTTATTGATGGACAATTTACCGTCTCAGAAGCCAATGATGTTATTCAATCATTAATCAATGAAAAAATAAATTTTCACAAACTACAACGCTTAACTATGTGCGAAGGTTTTTCTGGAGCCAACACCAAATTTCCTGATAGTAGAATTACAGAATTAGAGAATGATAAATTGGCAGCAAAACAGTTTTTTAAACAAGCGAAGTCTAAAGGGGCTACTATTAAAATAAATGGTGTTTTAGAAATTTCAATCAACGAATAAAACGAGACTCTCAATTATATAATTACTAACAAAACTATATGCATAAAAAGGCAAACCTCTCTAGAATAGCAACATTTTTAATGATGAGCATATTAATCCTTGCCTCATATAAAAATAACGGACTCTTTTTAAACCAAATATTATTTTCTTGTGGCATTATTTCCTTAATTCTCTTTATTAAAACAAGAGGAAACGACCAATAAACCTTGATTAATTCAACTCCTCTATATTTTAATTACAAGGGAGTTTTCATTTCATGAACATTATTCCAAACTCCCTTTCACCTTTCTTTTTCAATATAATTTTATGGATTTAAACTTATTGTTAGATAACCTGACCAACCCCGCTCTGCTCTTTTTCTTTCTAGGTGTGATAGCAGTTCAATTAAAGAGCGACTTAG
>CAXBHA010000800.1:0-1653 GCA_963974955.1 uncultured Yeosuana sp.
TAATATTTTAGATATTAAACAGGTAGCCAATTTATGTAAAGCAAATGGCGCCTTATTTCATAGTGATACGGTGCAATCTGTAGGACATTATGCTTTGGATTTACAAGAAATACCTATTGATTTTTTAGCGGCTAGTGCACATAAGTTTCACGGACCTAAAGGTGTTGGATTTGCTTTTATTAGAAAAAACTCTGGATTGAAACCTTTAATTTTTGGAGGTGAGCAGGAGCGAGGTTTTAGAGCAGGAACGGAAAGTGTTCATAATATTGTTGGTATAGAACAGGCACTAAAGTTTGCTTATAACAATATTGCAACGGAACGTAAGTATATTGAAGAATTAAAACACTATTTTATTGCTAGAATCCAGAAAGAACTTCCTGAAATAACTTTTAACGGATATTCAGGTGATTTAGAAAAAAGTACCTACACCTTGGTTAATTTACGGTTACCATTGTCTCCAGAAAAAGCGGCAATGTTATTGTTTCAGCTCGATTTAAAAGGCATTGCCTGCTCAAAAGGAAGTGCGTGCCAAAGTGGAAGCTCGCAAGGGTCGCATGTCTTAGCCGAAATCTTAGATGATACAGACATGCAAAAACCATCTATCCGATTTTCGTTTAGTATTTACAATACCAAGAAAGAGCTTGATTATGCAGTTGATGTTTTAAAGGAATTCGTTGATTAGCTAAAACTTCATAGTCGTTCTCACATTAAAAATACGTGGTGTTAGGTAATTAGGAATGGCATACTGTCGCTTACTGTACACATCTCTAACCCATGTATTGGTAATGGAGTTTTGTACGTCAAACATATTAAAGATTTCAAACCCAAATGACAATTCTTTAAAGGGTTTTTTCCATCCGCTTTTAAACTGTTTTTTATCGTCGACAAGTACAAACTGTAGGCCTAGGTCAGCTCGTTTATAGTCTGGTAATCTGTTTTGGTAGTCGTAAGGATTGGCATAACTTGGTGATCCGCCTGGCACACCTGTATTGTATACCAAATTCAAATACATTTTCATACTTGGAATGTTGGGTACATAATCTTGAAATAATGCGGCAAATTTTAGACGTTGGTCGGTTGGTCGTGCGATGTACCCTTTATTTGCGATGTTTTCTTCGGTTTTTAAATACCCAAAACTAAACCACGATTCGGTCCCAGGAACAAACTCACCATTGAGTCGCATATCCAATCCGTAGGCGTAGGCTTTTGCATTATTATTGGCACGATAACGAATACGCACATTTTCTAAGGTATACGGATTAACGTCTGATAATTTTTTATAATATGCTTCGGTGGTTAATTTAAAAGGACGATCCCACATTTTAAAACTATAATCATTTCCTAATACTAAATGAACCGATTGTTGTGCTTTAACATTAGGTTGAACGGTTCCAGTGACATCTCGAAGTTCTTTGTAGAATGGAGGCTGGTAATACATGCCTGTAGCAATTCTAAAAAGCATATCGCTTTTCCACATAGGTTTTATTGCGAATTGGGCACGTGGACTAAATACTGTTTGATTTGAATTTGAAATCCCATCGCCTTGAACAGACCAATTATGAACCCGTACACCGGCATTATACCATACATCACTAGTTCCTAATATTGAACGCTTGCTCCATTGTGCGTAGGCTTGAAATCTATTAATTTGTG
>CAXBHA010000801.1:0-1647 GCA_963974955.1 uncultured Yeosuana sp.
TACTATTTATAGATTAATTTATTTAACCTATTTTTGTTCTCGGACGACAGTAATTGTTAATAATGTTTTTTTATCGCTATGTTTTAGATAGAAAGTTGAGATATCTGGTGTATTAACCCACCTCCTTCTCCCTATTTTATCTGTTAAGTCAAGCATTCCAAACAAGGTATCCAATAAATTGACTAAGAATTTAATGGAAACTGCTAAAAATGGTCTGGAATTGGCTAAAGGAACTAAAAGCTATATTAAACCATCTTTAAAGGCACAATTTAATTATTCAACTGCTACTTAAATCCCCCAACCAAAGCTATCCTATCTCCATCACAGAAAGCTACTGGAGGCTGAGCCCTATACTGATCGAACAGGACTGTAATGAACCGAAGCATTATTTGCATCATTGTAGCTCAATTGTTGTATGCTGTTTATACATTATTTCAAATTTGGTGAGGTCTAGACTGGTAATTTTGATTTGAGGTAGTAATTAGGAGTCAAATTTATATGGGTTGACGGATGAATACCTTCTTTCCTAGTCATCATAAGTTTATCATTTTCCTTTATGGTTACAGAGTCGCATAGTCCAGATGGTGATGAGAAAGGTATATTTGCATTGGGATTATGCCAAAGTGAAATTTTGCAACTATCCATATGCCAAGGAGTGAGGTTATTACAAATCAAGACGGCTGATATATGTCTGTTCTTGGGTAAATCACCTTTTGATAAAAATAAAGAATCTTCTCTCGTAGGCTGCAAGTTAGATTGGTTTCCTTCAACCTTTCCGTATAGAATTTTTAGAAACTCTTCGTCTTTGAGAAAAACGTCATTGGTATTAACGGCTAAAATGAACGGCTTAGAATTAATATCGTAGTTCATTTTGGCTTTCTTCTGTAAGCTGTTTTGGAGATTCAAAAATCCATCGTTTTTGCTGTTACCACCGTATATGCTAAACACATTAGTAGTCATTTTTTCATTTTTCGGATACGTTCTGAATTTTATAATCCAATCATTATTATTGAATTCAAATGAATCTGAAGATTGAGATAGTTGAAAATTGATTTCTTCTCTTATTCTTTTTAGTGATGGCACTCTATTTGAGGACTTACGAAAATTGATGGAAAACCATATTGATGGTAAGGCCATGTTTTCAATTGTATCTAATATTTTATTCTTTATTTGCTCTTGTCTGAATTTAACGGTAGTACATTCTATAAAAAAATTACTTTGGCCATCTGCACATAAGAAATCTGGGATTGTTGTGAGTACATCTCTATCAGATTTGTCTATTGAAAACCCTAAGGCCGTAAAGTATTTCCAAATAAATAACTCAAAAAATTGACTTTGAAAATGTTCCTCTGTTTTGAATGAAGACAAAAAGTCATTGTCAGGATTGAAATCATTCGACCAATCTTGTAAAATACTTCTTACTTCATGCGCTATTCCCCAGTTTGAATTATCAAGGAAGTCATACGATCTTTGACTAAATTTGGACTTCATGCTTTGCTTTCTAGGGGTGTGTGAAAAAAGTAACTTCATATCCATTTTTCCAAATTTTCGTCATTACCAGGCATTAAAATATTTAACTGATTCATCAATCCAAATTCTGACTAACGTATGGAAAAACCTTTAAATTGGCTCAATTTCGAGTCCCAG
>CAXBHA010000802.1:0-1646 GCA_963974955.1 uncultured Yeosuana sp.
TATTATAGTAGCGCATGCTTATGGAATTCCAGCTGTTTGGCAAAAATTCTCAAATGATGTTTTTGGAGATGATATTAAGTATCAAGATTATTTTGAATCTGTTTCAATCCCACCGTATACATCAGATATTATCAGTACTAAGATGAATTTTAATGATTTAGAAAATATCTTTAACAATAAAGAATCACTTCCAAAACAAAGAAAGATTGATGAAATTTGTAAAGGTTTAATGAAGGTTTGCCCTTTTAAAGCTTAAATTTATATGAAGAAAAAAGTATTTGTTTTTTTTCCGGATGGTGTTGGTTTAAGAAATTTTGCTTTTACAGATTTTAAATCTATTGGCGAAAACATGGGATTTGATATTACCTATTGGAACAATACTGTTTTTTCATTAAAAGATAATTTGGGGTTTAATGAGTTGAAAATTAAAAATCATCAAATTCATCCATTAACATCACTATATTCAAGAGCTAGAAAGCATGCCGAACTTAATGTGTCAAGAGATAGATTTCATGATGCTGTATATCCAACCTATAAATTTCCGTTTTCATTTAAAGGATTAAAAAATACATTTAAGAGTTTGTATGTTAAGTGGTTGATAGGTTTTAATTCTTCAGAAAAAGGCATTGAGCGGTTAAGAAAAAAAATCAATACCTTAGAACGAAGAAACCCAAAATACAACTATTGTAAAGCTCAATTGCAAGAACATAAACCAGACCTTGTTTTCTGTACCACACAACGAGCCACACAATCTATAAGCGCATTATTAGCAGCACAAGATTTAGGAATTCCAACCGTTGTTTTTGTGTATTCATGGGATAACATGCCTAAAGCCATGCAAGTGGTTGAAACCGATTATTATGTTGTTTGGAGTGATTTAATGAAGGAGCAGGTTTTGCAATATTATCCGTTTATAAAAGAAGAACAGGTTTTTGTAACGGGTACACCTCAATTTGAAGCTCATTATGATACTAGTTTAAAGCAAACAAAAGAAGATTTTTTTACAGAGCATGGTTTAAATGTTAATAAAAAATATATTTGTTTTTCTGGTGATGATGAAACCACATCGCCCTTAGACCAGTATTATTTAGAAGATTTGGCTAATGCTGTTAGAAATTTAAACACAAAAGGTTATAATTTAGGAATTATTTATAGAAAGTGTCCAGTAGATTTTACAAACAGGTATGTTAATGTTATTGAAGCTAATAAAGATATCATTGAGGTATTAAACCCTATTTGGAAGCAATCGGGAACCATGTGGAATGAAGTCTTACCAGCAAAGGAAGATTTAAAAATGCTTTATAATGTTTGTGAACACTGTGAGTTTGTAACTAATGTATGTTCTTCTACAGTATTTGATTTTGTAGTTCATAATAAACCCTGTATTTATTATAATTATGAACAACCACAACTTAATAAAGGTATTCGAAATATAGGTCAGAATTACAATTATGTACATTTTAGAAGCATGCCAAGTCAAGAAGCAGCGGTTTTTTGTTCTGATAAACAAGATTTAGAAGGTTTAGTAAAACAGATTTTGGATGGTACATTAACAAATGTAGAAGAAGGCTTAAAATGGTTTGAAATTGTTGCAGGAAAAACACCAACAAAGGCTTCAGAAAATATTTGGAAAGTCATAGATTCTA
>CAXBHA010000803.1:0-1637 GCA_963974955.1 uncultured Yeosuana sp.
TTCACTTAATTGTTTGAACTTTCTTTCGTTATGTTCATTAGCTACTTCAATTTGACATTCATAAATAATAGTGTCTCGCAAAGACTCAATCCTAAGGCAATCAGTCTTCACCACATCTTCAGCTTTAAACGGCTCGGTACCATAATTCCAGATTGAAATTTCGGTCATTATTAAATCCTCAATTTCATTTCCATCATACTGAAATGATAATTTTGGGAATGAAAAATCCTTTTTTGAAATAATTTTTGAGCTTCTACTTTTGAAAACTAATCTCTTATCTCTTTTCGATTTCTTATAAGTATAGGCACTAACAGCTATACCAAATATTGCCAGAAGCAAGAATACAATATTTAACATATTTCAATCAATTGATAATTTGACTTTAGATTAAGTTTTAGGCATACAGTTTTAAAAGTAATCATCTGTTGTTCTTTATCTTAGTTTATAAAAATGGTTGGCTTAAAATGTAGGAAAATAAATTAATATGTTAAAATTAATCAACTGAATATAACAATTAATGGGACTAGTTTTAATCAGGGATTCGCTTGATTGTTAATTAAGGCTTTTACAATAAAGTAGAAAAACCTAACATTTACTATTTAGGTCATCTTCCTTTTTTTGTATTTTTTTATCGTTTATTTAAACTTACTTACCTTCCTCTAAAGGCTGCATGGGCCTTTTTCTCATGTAAACCGCGAATACAGTTGAAATAAGAATTAGTATTAAAACTTCAGAGGGTTTCCCTCTGTAGATGTGAATCAATACAATGGAAATCATATAGAGGACTAACATTGATGTTCCAATCAGCATTGTTCTATTATATAGAAATAGAGCGATTCCAACCAATATAAAAATACCAGCTGTAATCATCACAACACTACTTTCAACAATCTTACCGGTTTGGTTTGGGTCAAGCAATTTATTCAATGCGTTTGGAATATAGAAAAAAGTCAATACCAACGAAGGTGTCCATGTCAATATTTTGATTAAGAATTTTTCCCTTTTCATCTGTGGTTCGTTCATCCTTTATTTGAACTTTCCTAAAGGTAATGATTTTGAATTATGACCTGTCCCGTTTAACGGAAGGGGATTAGTGGTTTAAGATAAAAAAGAAAATATTAATTAACTTTAAGGAACTGGACTAAGGCTTTTCAAAGGAGTTCTTTGTTGGCAGCTGTCTATCTTTTAATAATAAACTAGTATATAATTTATTGAAAAAAAGATTTTCTAAATTGAAGCAGGGATTGTTTTGTCCTTCTTTTAAATAGCTTATTTAAAGATTGAGGATGTGTGAACCCTAAATTATAGGCTATTTCATTTACTGATTCCTCTGTGGTCGATAATTTCAATTTTGCAATTTCGATTACCTTCTCTTGAATATGTTGCTGAGGAGTCTGTCCTGTGATTTTCTTTAGTATCCTAACTACCGCTAAAAATCAACTATGTCGGTCGTTTTCGACCTATCTGACGCAGGTTTTTTCCCGCTCCGTATATAAGAACGTACCATGAAGATAGCTCATTTATCGGTTTTCCCTACATTTTTACGCTTTCCGATGGCCTCGATCATCTTCGAGATAGGAAGTACTCCCAATATCTTTTTCAAGAAGTTACCGAAGGCGTTCAACCTTCTGATCGGG
>CAXBHA010000804.1:0-1635 GCA_963974955.1 uncultured Yeosuana sp.
GCCCGAATTGGAGTGTAGGTTTCAATATACCAAGCTAGTGCCCAATAGTGAATAAATTTGAAACAAATATATGTGAAAATTAAATATCTAATAAAAATAAAGGACATAAAATTATAGTCAACTTTAGACCCATATGAGTCGTTCAAAGACCATAAGTTTTTTTAATCTATCCCTATGTTTAGCCTATTGATATAATTCATAAATATCAACTACTACCAATGTTCCAAATACTAAATAAGAAAATATTTCTGGTAGATTATCTAGGACACTTCGTAGATATCCATAGTCATATCCTACCTGGTATCGATGACGGGGCTAAAGATATTTCGGACTCTTTAGATATAATAAACGGTTTTAATGAAATTGGCATTACGCAGATAATAACTACTCCCCATGTAAATCAAAATTACTACCCAAATACAGCCGAAAGCATTCATTCCGCACATAACCAGGTCCAAAATAAGTTATTGGATTTAGACCTAAAACACATTGCTTTGGAATCATCATCGGAATATATGATAGATTCAAATTTTGAGAACTTATTGGACCAAAAACTTATTGCCCCAATTCGCAATAAATTTTTATTGGTGGAAATGCCCTTTCTACAAAGCCCTATCAACTTTGACCAAGCAATTTTTAAAATTGCAACCAAAGGCTATAATCCAATATTGGCCCATCCAGAGCGCTACTTTTTTCTACATAGCAATTACAAAAAATATCACGATTTTAAATCCAAAGGAATATTTCTACAATTGAATTTATTGTCACTTAGCAACTATTATGGAAAGCAAGTGTCAAAAATTGCGCAAAAACTGCTGATGGACAATCTTATAGACTGTGCCGGAACGGACATACACAATGTAAAGCAATTGGAATTACTCAAAGAGATAAAACTAAGTAACCGTAACTTGAATAAATTAATCCCTATTTTAAATAGGAACGTGGAAATTTTCTATTAAATTTTCTTTTGAATACCGACCAAAAGTCACAGGTTACCAATTCAATTTTGTAGGCCAAAACACAATTACCAGTAATGATAATTAATAATATCCTACCTTTGCCGGAAATTAAATTTCATGTTTTATTTTTTTCAGAAGAAAAATTTCTTAGTTGACTCCCTTGAAAATTTTATAGACATACATAATCACATTCTTCCGGGAATTGATGATGGTGCCAAAACCGTGAAAGACTCCATTGAACTAATAAAAGGGTTCTCGGATATTGGGGTAAAAAAATTTATTGCCACCCCTCATATCATGCATAATTATTACCCAAATAATTATGACACTATCCACGCTGCAAATGGTAAATTACAGAACACGCTTTTAAGTGAAGACATGAAAGAAATCACTTTGGATGTTGCAGCTGAACATATGATAGATGCCAATTTTGATCACCTTCTTGAACAGGAAAAAGTGATGCCGTTGAGAAATAGTTATTTATTGATAGAAATGTCATATTTACAGCCGCCCATCAATTTTGATGAGGCTATTTTAAATATAGCCGCCCACCGGTATTTCCCAATTCTGGCCCATCCCGAAAGATATTCTTTCCTACATCTAAATTCCTCAAAATTTCAAAAATATAAGAAAAATGGAATCCTATTGCAGATGAACCTTTTATCGCTTGGCCAGT
>CAXBHA010000805.1:0-1629 GCA_963974955.1 uncultured Yeosuana sp.
CTATTTTTCCAAATCCTCCATTGAGTTTATTTCACATCTTTACAATTACCATATTTCCAAGCCTTTGGTAGAAAGTGGTAACTTTAATGAGACTTTTATAACCGAATTAAAAGTTGAATTGGAAGAGGAAAACAGCTACGCCCAAAAGAATATAGTAGCTGCGATGCTGGAATTATATCTACTACGATTGGAACGCCTTACCCAGACTACAGACCTACCTTAAAAGAACCATCAGCACTATCCTATTTTTCTAGAATTTAAAAATTTGGTAGAAGCACAATTTAAGTCGACCCGCAACGTAAAGGATTATGCGGAAATGCTGCACATTTCCACCAAACATTTAAACCAGATCGTTAAAGAATTCACCTTGAACACTGCCAAACATTTTATTGATGATTTTGTGACCCTGGAAATAAAAAGAGCTATTGTTAGTACAAATACCAGTTTGAAGGAAATAGGATATGACATGGGTTTTGATGAAGTGACGAACTTTACCAAATTCTTCAAAAAACATACTGGTACTACCCCCAAACAATTCAAAGCTGATATATAAAAGTATCGTTCCCATATTTACCATTCTTACCCCAAGATTTACCTACCTAATTTTAAAGTATATGGTCAACTTTGTACCAAACTTTAAAATCTAAGAAAATGAAAACAAAATTAAGGTCATTACTTTTTCTAAGCATATTAAGTGTTACAATTGGTAATGCACAAAATGAAACAACAGACGGAAATAATTTTCAGTTTGGACAACCCGAACATTTCTTGGACGGTTATTCCATGAACTTCCAGTATCAGGATGGCACTGCTGTACACATTGAGTTTTACAATGGCAAAGCTAAATATGAATGGGTTGCCGGACCAGGAAAAGGAAAAGGAAACCAAGATATTCCCTATCGTTCCCGTAAAATTGGCAATGGACTTTATTTAATGAATTGGCATGAAACAGACATAAAGGATTATTTGACCCTAGTATTTGATTTTGAAAAAATGCTAGTCCACAATTCCGTTATGATAGGATACGAAAATAGACCTGAAAGAACCCTTAAAACAGTGTTTAAAAGTGGGATTATAGATCATTTAAAACAGGCTGAATAAGGTTCAAACTATTGCTACTATTTTATTTGATGAATTGGTGACATATAGAATTGAAATTAAATCTGATGAGGACTCCATTAACTTCATCAGATTTTTAAATTGTTGAGCTTAATTATAGTGAGTTCCATATAAAGGGACATGTATATAGCCCTGAATAATTTAGTAAAACTAATGATTCTGTCCCCAAAGGATGACATTGAACGAACAAACTCCTGAACAATCAAAAGTCAATCGGACTCTTATTAAAAAAGTTATAACATTCATGGCGCTCTAAGGCTATGGTTCCACTTTTACCATTTACGGTAAAACATTCACCTTTTCAAACCCCAAGATTAATGGCAACTTTGTATGGAATATAACATATTGGAACCAACTAACGACAAAAGTTCAATTCCAAAATAACAGTACTAATTCAAAAGGAACTACTAATTGATCCCTTATTCTTCAATTATATAGTCCATAAATTGAATATGAAATAATCCGATAGAAATGAAAAAAGAAAAAGGTAATATAACTACAAAGTATATA
>CAXBHA010000806.1:0-1628 GCA_963974955.1 uncultured Yeosuana sp.
TCTCAATACCATTATACAAAAATTGGATGATTAAGAATCAACTATGACCTTACCTCTATAAAATATATTTTAGTAAGAAAGGCTTTACCTGTTTAAGTTAAATCTTCTTTCTGGTGAAAGCGTCTAAATCGCCAGGAAGGTTTTTATATCTACAATTTTCGATGCCAAATTACAGGTGGTAAGGCCCAAACAACAACCCTAGATAGCTTGACCCTTACGTAAATTGGTGTAAGACCGTTCTTTTCAATAACAATATTGAGCCATAAAATGAATACTTAATTTTTTAAGTGTAATGGCCTATGTGCTTTTTAAACCAGCAGTTTGCTTTTCAGATACTTTATCACTAATAAAGACATCCGTCATTGACCTAGTGTTTAACACCATCCCAAAAATAGTATTCATGTATTACGTCGGCAGTTTTGGCTTTATCGATTTGACCTTAAGGCGTTTGAAAACAAATTAGGTGCTTTCGGACAATAAAAATGCATATTCGTCCTATTACATTACTTGACTCTTCTAAATTAATTATTTTTAATATACTTCAGAAGTCATTTAATATCAAATTCTCCCTACTTCTGATTTTACCGACATCATTTAAAATTCCCCTTATAGCAAGAACTTACAACATCGTTAAGATTTAATTAATGTAGCATGGTTCCTATGCTTTTGCGATTCTGGATTGAATTATTGTATAACCCATTAAATTAAATAAATATGAAAACAAAGCGTAACAAGAGTATGAAGTCGATTTTAAAATTGATTTTATTAACAACATGTATTGTATCGGTGGTTTCCTGTTCAACGGAAAGCATATCTGACCTCTCAGAAGGCGATTTGACCTCTGTTGAATTAAAAAGTGGCAAAAAAGTTGAACGTCCAATTTCCATTGTACTTGAAGGTATCGATGATTTAGACGGAATAGGAGGCACCTTTACTGGTCGTATGACACATCTCGGCAAAATTCATGGCACGGTGGGTGCCGGCACCTTTCTACCGAATGGGGATGGTACTTTTACGTTCACCTCAACAGAGGATGATGTGGTTATTGCTGCTAACGGTGATCAATTATTTTCCAGATCATCGCTAATTTTCGTACCAGTATCAGCAACTAGCTTTACCTACACCGGTACTATTAGCTTTGTAGGTGGAACTGGGAGGTTTGCGGGAGTTCCTGAAGAAAATGGTGGATCCATGCAAATTGACAACGGAGTATACACCATCATTGGCCCAAATGAAATTCCTGGTGGGTTCCAGGGGACCACATCGCACACTGGGGCTGGCACTATTATTTATTGAATAATTCTTTTTTCTAAAAATTAACCAGCGATCTTCGCTGGTTTTTTGTTTTTGGAGACGTAACATAGCAGATAAGGAAGAAAACTGTAAAACAACCATTTAAGAAATGAATTTAACTAACCATAAGCTTGAGAACAAAGTAATCTCTAAACGGGCTAAATGCTAATTAAATTTATAACAAATTGCGTCCAGATATGCACACCGAATTACACACCAAAAAGATAGTTTCAAAACGATACAAATAAACACATTGAAAATAAAAAAACCCTGTTAATCATACGATTAGCAGGGTTTTGGTCCGCCTTGATAGCCACTTCGTCGGGATGACAGAA
>CAXBHA010000807.1:0-1628 GCA_963974955.1 uncultured Yeosuana sp.
TAAATTTCCGGATATTTCCCTAGGCCACTATACCCATGAGAAAAGCCCTTTAGGCGCTATGGCAGGATTAACCACTTTGGAGATTTTGGAAGAAGAAAAAATTCTTCAAAAAGTAACCAGTGATTCTGTAGAGATGTGTTCGGCCATGTCCGTTTTAAGGGATAAGTATGAAATCATAGGTGATATTAGAGGTAGAGGACTTCTGTGGGGCATTGAATTGGTGACGAGCAGAAATACGAAGGAAAAGGCAATTAATGAGGCAGAAAAAGTCATGTACGAATGCTTAAGAAATGGATTAAGTTTTAAGGTTTCTGCAGGTAATGTGCTACAACTGGCCCCTGCCTTGACTATTTCTAAAGAGGAATTAAAACAAGCAGTCAATATTTTAGACAGGGCAATAGCCAATGTCTGTATTTAAACAGAACCAATGAGAAATAGAATTATTTTTAGTTTTTTGAGTAGTATGGTCATCACACTAGGTTTAGCCCAAGACAAGGAAACTTTATTTTTGGTACAGCCATATTTACAAAATGCCAACCCCAATGAAATGACTATTATGTGGGAAACCACCATGGGTGAAGAGAGTATAGTAGAATATGGGGAAACCACTAAGTTGGGTAAAAAGCAAAACGGTAGGGCAGAAGATGTCAATTTTACGGATACTCGTATTCATGAGGTAAATCTTACCGGTCTTAAACGGTTTACGAACTACTATTATAGGGTGCGGACAAGGAAATTGGTATCCGATATTTTTCAGTTTAAAACACCTCCCTTTGCGAGCGATCATAAGTCGTTCAATCTTTTGGCGATGAGCGATATGCAGAAGGATAATCAAAACCCCGATAAATTCAAGGAAATTGTAAATGAAGGAATCATCCCGTATTTAAAACAGGAATACAGCAATAATCTGCCAGATGATTTGGCCTTGGTCATGATTCCCGGAGATTTGGTACAGCGGGGTTCTAACTATGAGCAGTGGCAAAATGATTTTTTCAGCCCTGGCCAGAAATTATTTTCAGAAGTTCCGGTGTATCCGGTACTAGGAAATCATGAGGGGAATTCCACTTTTTATTTTAAGTATTTCAGTTTTCCAAAGAACGGCACACCTGCTTATGCCGAGCATTGGTGGTATAAGGATTATGGGAATACGCGTATAATCGGCTTAAATTCCAACGAAGGGTACAGGGATATTGGCGAGCAATATGTTTGGCTAGAAAAAGTTTTGGAAGAAACGTCCAAAAATGAGGATATCGATTTTGTCTTCGCGCAATTGCATCATCCGCATAAATCGGAATTATGGATTCCTGGAGAGGAAGCATCCAGCGGAAAAGTGGTGAAAATGCTCGAAAATTTCACGACCGAGACCGGAAAGCCCAGTTTACATTTCTTCGGACATACGCATGGCTATTCCCGTGGGCAATCAAAAGATCATAAACATTTATGGATCAATGTAGCGACTGCTGGTGGCGCTATCGATAACTGGGGTGAATTTGAAGGAAGGGATTATGACGAGTTTACCGTAACACAGGATGAATATGGTTTTGTAATGGTCGAAGTCGATGGTAGCAAGCAAAATCCTAAATTCACTATTAAAAGAATTAGCCGGGGTAATGAGGATGTTTTTAGGG
>CAXBHA010000808.1:0-1627 GCA_963974955.1 uncultured Yeosuana sp.
TCAACAAGGAAATCCAATCTATTTCGGGAGTTTCACGAACAGAAACATTTATTTCACTAGATCAACAAATCGATAGGCAGATAAGTATTTAATAAAAATTAAAATGGTTTTTTACGTAACCATTTAGTATTATTGCATCTACTTATAGAATTTAAATAAAGAACCATATTTGTAATCCTTTTTAAAATTTTTTATGAAAAAAACTTTGTTATTTCTTTTAATTACTTTCTTAGTTACATCATCTGTGTTTTCTCAAGAAACAAAACAACTCAACTCAAAATTTTAACGAATTAAAATAAATGGTTTATTTCTTGTAGTTGGAGCTTTAGATGTGATATTTGAAAGAACTATAAACGAAGAATCCGGCTTTGGTATTTCTGTTTTAATTCCAATAGATAACAATATAAGTGATGACCTTAATTATTACATTTCACCTTATTATCGTTTCTACTTTGGTGAAAAATACGCAGCAGGATTTTTTGTTGAAGGTTTTGGAATGTTGAATTCTACCAATGATTATAGTTACTATTTTGGGTTAAATGCAACAGATAAAAAAACAATAACGGATTTTGCTTTAGGTATTGGTCTTGGAGGTAAATGGCTTACCAAAAGTGGTTTTATTGGCGAATTAAATTTTGGTATAGGCAGAAACCTTTTTAATAACAACAATACCGACAACGAGATTGTTGGTAAAGCTGGTATTACTATTGGGTATAGATTTTAAAATTTTCCTGTAAAAAACAAAACCCCACTAGTATTTAATTAATTATTTTTAGCTAATAATCTGTATCGATTTTTTAGGACGACACAGAGATTCCTTCCCGATAGCTATCGGGATTCGCAGGAATTCATTACATCTTCATTAACCAAGAACGTATATCAACTTCCTGTTTAATGATAGTGCTTAAATCCTCAATGTTCACACGGTCTTGTTGCATGGAGTCTCTATGACGGATTGTTACCGTATTGTCATTGAGCGTATCATGGTCTACTGTTATGCAAAATGGCGTTCCATTGGCATCTTGTCGTCTATAACGTCTTCCAACAGCATCCTTCTCATCATAAACCACATTAAAATCCCATTTTAACTCGTCCACTATTTGTCTTGCTATTTCTGGCAATCCATCTTTTTTTACCAATGGCAAAACAGCTGCTTTCACAGGCGCCAATACACTAGGTAAACTTAACACAGTTCGTGTGCTGCCATCCTCAAGAGTTTCTTCTTTTAATGAATGCGAAAATACCGCTAAAAACATCCTGTCTAAACCAATAGACGTTTCAACCACATAGGGTATATAACTTGAATTATCTTCGTGATCAAAATATTGTAATTTTTTACCTGAGAATTTCTCGTGCTGACTTAAATCAAAATCGGTACGCGAATGAATCCCTTCCAATTCCTTAAATCCAAACGGGAATTTAAATTCAATATCGGCAGCGGCATCAGCATAATGGGCTAATTTTTCATGGTCGTGAAAACGGTAATTTTCAGCTCCCATTCCTAAAGACAAGTGCCATTTCAGTCGGTTTTCTTTCCATTGTTCGTACCATTCCTTTTGAGTCCCAGGTTTTATAAAAAACTGCATTTCCATTTGTTCAAACTCACGCATTCTAAAAATAAATTGTC
>CAXBHA010000809.1:0-1623 GCA_963974955.1 uncultured Yeosuana sp.
TCAGTTTTTAAAAAAAATCATTTAAAAGCTTATTCAACTCAAATGCTGCCTATGTGTTTTTGAATGGGAAGTTGTAGATTTAAGCATCTAATTTTGCAAATACACACCGAATAGAAAATCCGCGAGAATTATTGTCCAAATTTAACGATGAAATTGTTTGTTTTTTAACTCAGTTCTTTGTTTCCAAATCGTTATTCTTTGATGCAACGTATTCCAGAACCTATTCGGATAGAATTATCACCATAAAAGATGTCTTCTGTATCAAAAAGCTGTACAAGAACTCTAGTTCTAGAACCTATAGGAAGGTCTGTGTTTACATTAGTTGTAGCCCAAGTACATATTCCTTGTCCTAGCGTTGAACCACCTAATGCATTGATATAGCCATTTGGCAATCCATTGAAACCAATAGCATTTATTCCGTTTCCAGAACTTGGCAGCCACCCAGTTGAAGATTTCAATGCAGAAGCTTCTTGATTTTCAAACCCGTGTTCTGATAAGTAATTTTCTAATTCTTCAAAATCTACTTGTGAAGGTATTCGCCAGCCTTCAGGTGCTAATTTACCACTTTCAATTGCCCAGTGATTATACATTGCTCCATAAAAATCAAATGGTAATTGTTCATCAACTACATTATTTAAATCGGCAGTGTCTGACCATTGATATTGAGGTGTCTGATTTGTCAAATCTCCCCAATCCATACCGTTTAAATGTTCTGTAATTGGTGTTCCATCATTAAAAGTCAAAGTTTTTAAATTTTCTAACATCCAAGTTTGATTTCCAATAGTTATGGTGTTGTATATATTCCCATCAACATCTGTTATAGTCGATATTGGTTCTTCATTTGGTTTATTGTCATCTTCTGTACATCCAAAACAAATCAATGTAAATAAAATAATAATGTTAACTCTTGATAATAATTTCATAATATGATTTTTATATCTCACAATTTAATTTAGCTTTTTACTATTATTTTTATTATAAATGTTCGTTCGCTTAATGTTTGCCAATTATTTTTAAAACAAGTAATCCTTTATGCAGCCTTAGTGATATGTAACTTTTTTTTTTTAAAATCTAATTTTAAAACAAAATACAAACGGGCATTGGTGCAGCAATTTCGCTTACAAAAGTTAACAATCCGGTTTTTGCATTTCGTTTAAAAGAAATAATAGTGTTTGTATCTTGGTTAGCAACTAGCAAATATTCTTCATTTGGCGATAAAGAAAAGTTACGTGGATGTTTCCCTAAAACATCTTGAAATCCAATATTTTTTAAAGTTCCATCTTGTTGATTTACCTCATAGATAACAATAGATTCATGTCCGCGATTTGAAGCGTACAAAAACTGTCCATCTTTTGTAATATGAATATCCGCAGCTTTGCTATATTCTGTAAAGTCTTCTGGCAAAGTAGCAATTGAAGATACTACCACATAGTTACCGTCTTTTTCTTCTACTAACGAAACCGTGTTATTTAACTCATTTAAAACATAGATCCATTTATTATTTGGATGAAAAGTTAAATGTCTTGGCCCTGCTCCTTCCGCCATTTCTAATGTTTTCTGATTTGTTAAAACCAACTCATTTTTTTCTGTATCAATGGTAGAAAACCATAATTGATTTGTACC
>CAXBHA010000810.1:0-1622 GCA_963974955.1 uncultured Yeosuana sp.
GATAAAATTCTTCCGAAAAATTCGCCAAAACATGCTCAACGAAGGCAAAACCTCCAAATACTTCAAATACGCCATTGGAGAAATTATTCTTGTGGTCATTGGTATTTTACTTGCCCTACAGATTAACAATTGGAATGAAGAACGCAAAAACAGAATTGAAGAAACAGCACTTCTTGAGCAATTACACTCTGAATTTAAAAGTAATCTAGCTCAATTAGATGGAAAAATAATCATTCGAAATAGCATGATTGATGCATCTTTAAAATTATTAAACTATGTAGACAATCCTTTAGAACGGAATAAGGATAGTATCTTAAAGCACCTAAGCTTTACAAGGCTAAGCCCAACTTTTGACCCTATTGTAAACGATATTAGTAGTTCTGGTAGAATTCAATTACTTTCTAATAACAAACTAAAGGAACTACTCTCTATTTGGACAAGCGAAATTATTCAAGTAACCGAAGAAGAGGTGTCTTGGAGAATATATAATGAAAATCATTATCGTCCTTTTATTTTGGAATTTTGGTCTTTACGCAACGCTTTCAATCAGTTTTGGAAAAATAACACCATGGAGGACTTTCATCTGGAAAAAGGTACAGTTGTGGCATTTGACCTTAAAAATTCAAAACGCAATACAGATATTCTTAAACTCTTTGATCAACCTAAGTTTGAGGATCATCTGGCTTCATGTGCAGCATACAGCAAATTAATCAACAGTCAATCTTTAAGCTTACGGAAAAGAATTGTTGAAATACTGAATATGATAGAGAATCAATTAAAAGAAAATAAATGATAAAATTCTTCCGCCATATACGTCAATCCTTAATTATGAAAAATCAAACCGGTAAGTATCTTAAATATGCCGTTGGCGAAATTATCCTAGTGGTCATTGGTATTCTCATTGCGCTACAGATCAATAACTGGAATACGGAAAGACTAGATAGTAGTAAAGAAAGGGAATACTTAACAAATCTTATAGAAGATATTAAAGTACAGCAATTACTTGTTGATGCTCAGATTAATCATGAAAAAAAGATGAAACTTCAATGTGAGAAAGCGTTAGGTCACTTAAATTCCACTAGCATAAATGCCGATAGCATAAATATATATTTAACAACTATTACGCGTAAATCTTTCGTGGTGAACGACCCTACGTTTCAAGACCTAAAAAGTTCAGGTAATATTTTACTCATTAAGAAAACCGAGCTTAGAAAAAAAATTCTTGAGTTTTACCAATACCTGAATTATAGTACTTTGGTTGTGCAAACAGGTAATGAGAAAAGCATATCAGAATTTAGAGATTTTCTTATCAAAAACGCTATAGTAGATATGAACTATAAAGATACCATAAAGGTCGCTGGTGGTGTAGATTGGTCACTTAAAAGCATAGACTTCCCTTGGGCTAAACAACTGCAAGAAGACAAATTAAAGGATAATGGGTTTTTGTTTATGGTTCTAAACCATGTTGCTCAAAGAGGCCGTACAAGTGCAGTGCACTTAGACTTAATGCAACGGATGGAAAAACGAATTACTACTATGAAAAGCGAAATAGAAAACTATCTGAACTTATGATAAAATTCTTCCGAAAAATTCGCCAAAACATGCTCAACGAAGGCAAAACA
>CAXBHA010000811.1:0-1622 GCA_963974955.1 uncultured Yeosuana sp.
TATGGATTTGGATTTTCTATTAAGAATACTGGATATTCTATCCAAAGGAGGATTCACGTAAAGCACCCGGTTATGTTTTGAAAACTCGGTTGCAATATTTTTGCAATTGCTTCCAATTTGGATATCCCAAGCTTGTATTCCCATAACAATAATATCTTTTCCCTTAATCATTGGATGGTAGAATTATGGTTACTATATACTTCGTTATAAATTACCAACACCTGCTCTGCCATAGCTTTCCATGAAAATTGGGCGGCTCTTTCGATACCTTTTTCGGATAGCAGTGCCGCTAGTTTTGCACTAAAACTTCAATAGCGGTCGTTATTTCTTCGGGTTTCTTTGGATCTACTATATAAGCAGTATCTCTTCCTGCAATTTCGGGCATCGAAGAAGTATTGGAAGTAATTACGGGAACACCACAAGCCATACCTTCTAAAATGGGAATACCAAAACTTTCTCTAAGTGATGGATAAAGAAAAACAGTACATTGACTTATAATAGCCGGTAGTTTTTCATTAGATACATAACCAGTTAGGTGAATTAGTTTACGTAATTCTGGTTTTCCAATATCTGCTAAAATTTTCTGTAATTCCTGCTCATCGTAATCTAACATCACCAATGTATATTCATTGGGATAAAGTTCATTATAATCTGAAAATGCCTTAAGTACTCCAGGAGTATTTTTTTTTGGAGCTGTATACTCTTTCTTAATTTCATCTAATACTAATTCATCGGTGATTTTTCTAAAATGTTCCCCAACGCCATTATAAACAGTTTGTAATTTATCTTCATTAATCCCGAAGTGTTTTTGAATACGTTCTTTTTCATAATTGGACACCGTGATAACTTTTTCACTCTTTTTCACTACCGATGGCACGATAAATCGTCTATAAATATTACCGCCTTTTTGATACCATGTTCCCCCTTTTTTAAGCTCTACAATTCTAAAATTTGGAGCCATAGGAATACAATTATAGTCCGTATCTGGCTTTACGAATATCACATACTCATTGATTTTATCAATAACCTGTAGGTTCTTAATAAGCTCCAGCGCTACCATATCCATGCCATGCTTCTTTTTTCTAAAGAGGCGTTGTCCTTCAATTCCTATTTTCATCTGTTAAATTAGTTGCTGTTGATTGTACCGTGTTGGGTATGAATAAATTTTTTATTTGCTCCTTTTAATCTAAAAAGCGATAAGAACATTAAGCCAAATGCCTTTGGTGAGGTCAATAATGCGTTCAAGGTTTTACCGTTGTAGAACACCTTCGGTATGGCACAAAAAAAAGCGACTATTACCGCACTAAAAGTAACTAGCCAAGCCAATGGAGGTACATAAAACAGCATACTTAATTCAGGAAAAAATGCCTGAAACACCAATGAAATCATGGTCAATACTGTAACCAAGCCTGCCAATAAGACCCGAGGCGGTGCGATCATCTGATACACCTTATCAAAAAAGTCAACATTACCTTTTAGAAAAAGTGCTTTTATACCAGACCAAAAGAATCTTTTAAAATAAACAAACTGTGCAGAAAGCCATCTTTTACGCTGATTGGCAAAAACATCGGCTTTTTGAACTTTCTCATCCAAAACAAGAGCATCATCCAGGTATTCAATCG
>CAXBHA010000812.1:0-1611 GCA_963974955.1 uncultured Yeosuana sp.
CGCTTAAGGATCTCACTGCAGGATATATGCCATCGGTATCTCGTATAAATTCAAAAGCAAGAGCCGTTATACGTTTTGAAGCCAAGGTTTCAAAATATTTCTTGCTTTGTGTTTTTAATTGAAGGGCAGAAATGAGGATGGTTTGGGGGTTGAGCAATTTTATTTGTTCAAGACTTGGTGGCTCCACCTTTAAAATCATTGGGCAGGCATACACTTTTGCAGTATCCTTTGTTATTTCTGCACCAGCTTCACTGTAATCCTTGTCGCTAAAACTTGCGCCGTCACCAGCACCCGATTCCAAAAGGACTCTATGGCCATTGTTTACCAATGCAAACACAGCATCGGGTGTTAAGCAAACGCGTTTTTCCTGAAACGCGGTTTCTTTGGGAATACCAATAAACAAGTCTCCTTTACGTTTAAAAATTTCAAGCGTTTCTTCTTGAGGCAACAGTTGTTGCTTGGTGAAGGGAGATAGTGATTTTGCCATAGTTAGTAATGTGTTTATAAAAAAATCAAATTACGAATAAAAATTTGATTGTATAAACCATTTTTTAAAATAAATGATGCATTTCATCGGACAAAAACGCGATTATATAAACAATTATTAAGATTTTATTAACTATTACGGTATATCCGCAAATGATTTCAATTTAATTATTTTAAGTTTGTTGCTATACTTAAATATATGGTTAAAAAATTACTTTATATAGTATTCTTCGTATTTTCAGTTAATTGCTTTGCCCAAGAGCTTAGCATTGAAGGGAGTATTAAAGACGAAAAAAATCAACCTATTGCATTTTCCAACATTATCTTAACATCTACCTCAGAAGCGTCTTTTGTTAAAGGAACAACAACCAACGACCAAGGTGTTTTTAAGTTTGAAGCCCTTAAGGCGACTACATATATTCTTGAAGTGAGTTTTTTAGGTTTTGAAACTTATCATGATACCATTTCATTAGATAAAAATATAAGTCTTAGTCCTATTATTCTAAAAGAGAACATTGAAAACCTGGATGGCGTTACCATAATTGCTAAACGGCCTACCGTAAATCGCTTGGTAGATAGGTTGGTGTTTAATGTTGAAAACAGCACACTTTCAAACAATAATGTGTTGGATGTTTTAAAAAACACACCAGGTGTTTTGGTGTTTGATGGCGCAATCAAAGTTAAAAACAGTACGCCAACCGTTTATATAAACGACAGGAAAGTACACTTATCCTCAAATGAAATCCAACAATTATTAGAAGGGACCTCTGCCAATAATGTCAAATCCATTGAAGTGATAACCAATCCACCAGCAAAGTACGAGGCAGAAGGTGGTTCTGTACTGAATATTATTATGACCAAAAGTCTATTGCCTGGTTACAATGGCAGTGTTTTTGGGAATTACAAACAGGGGCAAGAATATCCCAAATACTCTTTGGGAACCAGTCATTTTTTTAAAACTGAAACCATAGACGCCTATATAAATTATAACATAAGTCCCAGAAAAGATTTCAGACACAATACTGAAATGGTTAACTTTATAGAAAACAACCAAGTGGTAACAAGTTGGGATACAGACTATAAAAGAACCAAAGAATCTGAAAACCAAACTATTAACGCTAATAT
>CAXBHA010000813.1:0-1611 GCA_963974955.1 uncultured Yeosuana sp.
CACTCCATTCTGAATGACAAAAATGGTATTATGAATGAATACGGACATTCAATTGGCTTTTAATCTTTTTATTAATTATTTAGCAAAAAACGATTTATGACAATATTTGTAGCTATGGACGATGTGATAGCCGATACGTATGGCAAACACATAGAATTGTACAATGAGGAGCACAAAACAGAATTGTGTTTAAGCCAAATAACATCTGGCGAGGTTTGGCAAAATGTTCCGGAAATTCATCAGGAAAGCATTCACGATCACGCATTACAACCTGGATTTTTTAGTGACTTAAAACCAATTAAGGATAGCCAATTGGTAATGGAAGCCCTTTATGCCAAACATGACGTTTATATTGCTACTGCTGCGACGCAATTTCCCAATTCCTTAAAGGAGAAAAGTGATTGGTTGGATGAATATTTTCCTTTTATCTCTTGGCAGCATCGCATTATGTGCGGGCATAAGTTTATATTAAATGGTGACCTATTGATAGATGACAGAGCTTTTAATCTGAAAAAATTTCAAGGTGATACATTGCTCTTTAGCTCTCCGCATAATGCTCATGAAAATGGTTTTACACGCGTTTCTACATGGTTAGAAATTGCTGAACGGTTACTCTAAATTTTTAGACTTGTTTTTTTACATGTTTTTTTATGGCTTTCATTTCTTGAAACAATTCTTTAAACAAACCGCGAGCAATCAATAATTTCATAATCTCATTGGTTCCAGCATAAATTCTGGCTACTCTATTATCGGCATACATACGGGCAATGGGGTAATCCCACATATACCCATAACCTCCAAATAACTGCAGGCATTCATCTACTACTTTACTGTGCATTTCTGTTGCTGAATACTTCGCCATGGAAGCGCTTTCGGCCGTTAGCTGATGCTTTGATAATAATAGTGTACAGCGATCTAAAAAAGCTTGATGTACTTGTAATTGCGTCGCACATTCGGCCAATTTAAATTGTGTGTTTTGGAATGCGGCAATAGGTTGCTTAAAAGCGGTTCGTGTAGAGGTATATTCAATCGTTTTTTCGATGGCTCCTTGCGCGCCTCCAATAGCATTAAGCGCTACGGTTAAACGCTCTCTGGCCAATTCTGTCATCATAATCTTGAAACCGAAGCCTTCTTCACCTAATAAATTTTCCTTTGGAACTTTTACATTATCAAAAAATAATTCACAGGTATCCTGTGCTTTCATACCTATTTTCTTGAATGGGATTCCCTTTTCAAAACCTTCAGAATCGCTTTCCATGATCAATAAAGACACGCCTTCTTTCGCTGTTCCAGTATTGGTTTTTACTGCGACTATAGACATATCACTCATATACCCATTGGTGATAAAGGTTTTCTGTCCGTTTACCAAATAATAGTCGCCTTTATCCGTTGCGGTTGTTTTGATAGCTTTAAGATCACTACCGCAGTTGGGCTCGGTCATCCCAAGGGATGTAATTAGTTGCCCGGCAGCCATTATAGGCAGATATTTTTGCTTTTGGGCTTCGGTACCATACTTTAAGAGATATGGCGCAATAATATCTGAATGTAATGAAAAACCTGGTCCACTGACTCCTTGTTTTCCCAATTCTTCAATGAATAAGGCGCTAAAGC
>CAXBHA010000814.1:0-1605 GCA_963974955.1 uncultured Yeosuana sp.
TTTATATGATATATTATTTAAATATTTTTCCAACATAGTATATCCATCCGAAGCTACTATATTGCGGTCATCAGGGTTTTGTTTGTCTAGTTTGTTTTCAATCTCCCAGTAATCAGGAATTCCGTCATGGTCGGTGTCAATCGGGGCGGGAGAGCTTTTCAGCTCGGGCCAGCCACCAACATCACTGGGTTTATCAATAATACCTTTATCTCCATATTTTGCTGTTCCATGAAGAACATCATCGATAATATCTGCATCTACTTTATCACGTTTAGGAAAAGAACACCCTGAATGGTCGAGCACAGATTGAAAGGCTTCTTTTGCAGTTTCTTGTTCAATTTTCATCGCAGGCCATGGCTCATTGAGTCTGTAGGTTGAACCTGTTTGAGTTACACCTAATAAATTATCTTGAGTTACATTTGGACTTCCTTCAACGAAATTTTCGGAAACCCACCATTTACCAGCATCTGCGTCATCATCACGTGAAGAGGGAGCAACTATAATACTATTCACTTTTGATTCAGTTGCAGGTCCTAACTTGTAATAATTAGCTATCATATTAATTGTCGAATGTTCAATTGGGGGCTTACGTCTATCTCCTACCTGATGGGCTTCACCACCATAGCTACTTGCATATGCCCAATTATAGATTACATTATTTCTATAATCGTTAAATCCGCTGCCCGAAGCCCAACGTGGGTTTCTGCTAGAGTTATGTGCAAATAGGTTATGATGCCAAGTGCCATAGTTATTTCCCCATATACCTCCAAATCTATGTTCATCTGTAGTGCCTTTGGGGCATGCTTCTGCAATAATACACCATTGAACGGTTGTATTCTCATTATGATAAAGTGTCATGGTTTCATCAGTACTCCAACTTGCCGAAATATGGTCAAAAATAATATTCTTATGATACCTACCACCTATTCCGTCATTTTCACCCATGGCAGGGTCAAACCTTACTCGAATATATCGAATGATAATATTATCAGCTCCAACTGTAAGGTTTCCTTTAATACATATACCATCTCCAGGTGCTGATTGACCAGCAATAGTTATACTATCATTTTTAATACTAAAATTACCTTCTATTGTACCAGAAATTCGGAAGACAACCGTTCTGGGGCCTTCAGCTTCTAATGCTTCTCGCAGGCTACCTTCTCCGCTGTTATCGAGATTGGTTACTTCAAATACTTCTCCACCACGTCCACCAACAGTATATTTACCATATCCTTCGGCTGTAGGGAAAGCTAATTGTTGAGACCTTGCTTGAAACATAGCAAGCATTGTAATCGCTACAGTTAAAATTAATTTTCTCATATTTTTATTTCTACAATAATTAGAATGCGTTCAGTTAACATGAGGCACAACGGTTTGGCTATGAACAGTACGACAGCAAACTAGCGTTTGCTTTCCGCCATACATATAGCGAAATCTTTTTGTTTTCTTTTTTTCTTTGTCCCACTAAAAAGCAAAATCCAAAAGATTTTTCGGACTTCATAAAAATACACAAACCCTGCGATTAAGCCCGAAACCCTTATTATTTATAAGTTTTGTTGTGCTTTCGTTATTTTTTCAATTCTTTTTTAATTAGGGTTATGATAG
>CAXBHA010000815.1:0-1601 GCA_963974955.1 uncultured Yeosuana sp.
TGGCTAATGAACTATCTATTAGATTTAAATGGGCCCATCGACAATTTTTCAAACCCAAGTGTAAGTATGACAGTCGTATTTACAGCACTAATCATATTAGTGATTTCAGGTATGTTGGCAGGGTTGATTCCTGCGAATAGCGCTACGAAAATGAAACCAGTTGACGCATTAAGAATAGAATAAATAATACGCATCAAAAAATGAAAAGAACTAAAACAGTAATCCTATTACTACTTATTGTAGCCGGTTTTGCTACGGCATTAATTTATTTATGGAAAAAGAACCAGGAGGATCCCATAACGTATCTTTCTGAAACACCTTCACAACAAACTATTGTAGTAAAAACAATGGCAACCGGCAATATTGTCCCAAAAGAGGAAATACTGATAAAACCAAATATTTCGGGAGTTATTGAAGACGTGTATATTGAAGCAGGCGAATACATAAAATCAGGAGATTTAATTGCGAAAATCAGGGTCATTCCCAATGTGTCCTCTTTAACAAGTGCAAAAAACAGCATATCATCCAATCAAACCGCATTGCAAACGGCTCAAATTAATTTGCAAACGCAACAAGCAAATTATGACCGCCAAAAGGCATTGTTTGAAAAAGGAATTATTTCAGCCAACGATTTTGAAGGCATTAATAATTCATATTTACAAACCAAACAAAGTGTTGAACAGGCTAAAATAAATTTAATGTCTGCCAAACAAAATTACGACATCATTAAAACAGGTACCACTAGCGGATTAGGTAATATAGCACAAACACTGGTAAGAGCTACTATTTCGGGAATGGTTTTAGATGTTCCTGTAAAAGAAGGCAATCAAGTTATTGAAGCCAATAATTTTAATGAAGGCACATCAATTGCATCATTGGCCGACATTAATAAAATGATTTTTGAAGGTAAGGTGGATGAAAGCGAAGTAGGAAAAATTAAAGAAGGATTACCGCTTGAAATAACAGTTGGTGCCATTGAAAATAAAAAATTTGATGCCATTTTAGATTATATAGCGCCTAAAGGAGAAGCAGAAAATGGGGCCATTCAATTTGAAATTAAGGGAAGTATTAAATCCATAGATTCAACATTTATCAGAGCTGGGTTAAGTGCCAATGCCTCTATTATACTGGATAAAGCTGAAAATGTATTAGCCATTAGAGAGGCATTGGTTCAATATGATCGTGACACAAAACAACCTTATGTTGAAGTAGAAATAGGAGATCAAAAATTTGAGAGAAGAAATTTAAAACTTGGAATAAGCGATGGTATCTTTGTAGAAGTAAAAGACGGCGTTGCTAAATCCGATAAGATAAAAGTGTGGAATCAAATTAAAGGTATTCCAAGTTATACCCAAAATAATTAATTTATTTGTAACACTTACGCAATTGCGTAGACCAATATTTTACATATGAAAAAAGTATTCTTATTAATGTTCGTTTTATTAGCTGTCCAATTACAGGCTCAAGAAAAGAAATGGACACTTCAAGCTTGTGTAAGCTATGCTTTGGAAAATAATATTTCAGTGAAGCAAAGTGAACTGGATTTAAAAACATCTGAATACAACAAGAAAGACGCCATTGGTAATTTTTTGCCTTCATTA
>CAXBHA010000816.1:0-1597 GCA_963974955.1 uncultured Yeosuana sp.
TGACAATCAAAACACTTTTAAGACAGCCTCTTTTTTATGGCATTATCAGAATTATTTGAAATTGATATTTTAGAGAAAATTGACTACCTTATATTGATGTCTAGCATTAAACACCACCAATTTTATAATTTGCCATTGTTCATGGTTTTTGAAGAAAATGAATTCGACCAATAATAACCTTCTTCTAATAAAATTATTCCACACATTAATTTGGTTTATTTTTGTTGTGGTAATTTTCTTTGTTCTATATTCAGGAATTTCAAATAACATTAATCTCTATACCTGGATTGGCATTGGATTAATTATTGGAGAAGGCATTGTTTTGCCAGTCTTTAAAATGTTTTGTCCGTTAACAGTTTTAGCTAGAAAATATTCTGATTCACAAAAAGAAAATTTTGATATTTTTCTCCCAAATTGGTTGGCAAAATATAACAAGTTGATATTTACCTCAATATTTCCAATTGGTTTAATACTTGTTTTATACCGTAGTATTTAAAGTAATTGTAATTAATCAATTATTTTAAAAGATCCTGTAATGCTGGTTTTAAATGATGGAATTTAAAATCAAATCCCGCCTCTTCTATTTTTTTTGAACTAGCCCGTTGACTTAAATATAGCAAAGTGTGCATGTCGCCTAAAATTAATTTCATTGCAAATTTTGGAATATTTGGCATCACCAAAGGTTTATTTAATACCTGAGAACACAGTCTTGTAAATTCTTGATTGCTAACAGGATTAGGAGCTACAGCATTATAAACACCTTCTAATTTATTAATTAAAATATATAAAAATAGTTTAGCCAAATCTCGTATATGAATCCAAGATTGCCAGTGTTCACCAGATCCAAAAGCAGCCCCCAACCCAAATTTTATGGGTTTTACAATAGCTGGCAATGCGCCTCCTTGATTGGACAATACCAACCCTATCCTTATTTTTGAAACAGCAATATTTAACTCTGCAAATGTATCAACCACCTGTTCCCATTCTTTTACAACCTTACTTAAAAAGCTAGTATCACCTTCTGAATATGTTTCGTCATAATAATTTAAAAGTGAATCGGGATAGATACCAATCGCACTCGCCGAAATTACCTGTTTAACTTGATTTGGGGTTTTTTTTAAACTTTCAACCAAAAGGCGTGTTGTATCTAGTCGGCTTGATACTATTTCCTTTTTATAACGGGGTGTCCAACGTTTAGAAACAGTCGCTCCAGCTAAATGAATAATAGTTTCAACTTCCTTAAAGCAATCGATATCTATCTCTTTTGTTTTTGGATTCCAATAAAACCCCTGATAATTTTCAGATTTTAAAAGTTTAGATTTACTAGTGGTTAAATAATTAACGTCAATATTGTTTTTATGGAAACACGTTACGATCTCTTTTCCAATTAATCCAGTTGCTCCTGTAATTAATACACGCATTCCCTTTTTTTAATAAAGTTACAAAATACAATGCTATTGCAATTTAGAATTAGGTTAGGTTTAACATATGAATGATAAAAATCGCTGTGTCGAATGCTTTTTGCTTAAAAGCCGAAAGCATTTAGCTATGCCCAACGATTCGCTTTTTTCCTCGCGCGTAACATTTGGCTTACGCC
>CAXBHA010000817.1:0-1588 GCA_963974955.1 uncultured Yeosuana sp.
AATGAAGGATCTATTGAAAACCAATGCGGTTCCTCCTTTGTCGGAATGACAAAATCATTATGTTTTCAGACTTATGACAAATTACGGACATTCAATAAAATAATATAGAAAACTAAATTAATAGTTATTATGACAAAGTCTTTTTATCTAAACATGGAGAATTTAAAACTATTGCCCGCAACTGTTTTAACACCCTCGTTTGACAGGGATAAAATAAAAACGAGTATTTTACATATTGGCGTAAGTAATTTCCATCGATCGCATCAAGCGTATTATACCCACGAACTTATTGAAAAGTATGATGAACTAAATTATGGTATTTGTGGTGTAGATTTGTTAGATTCTGATCGTAAAATTTATAATATTTTAAAAGATCAAGATGGTCTTTACACGCTTTACACCAAAGAACCAAATGGTGCGCATAAAGCTAAAATAATTGGCTCGATAGTAGAATATTTTTTCGGCCCCGAGAATCCAATGGCGGTTATTGAAAAAATGGCGAGTCCTGATATTGAAATTATTTCACTCACTATTGCTGAAGACGGTTATCATTTAAATGAAATTACAGGTGTATTTGACATGAATCATCCTGAGGTGAACGAGGAAATCAAGAATCCGTTTAACCCTAAAACTGTTTTCGGGTATTTAACGCAAGCCTTTAAATTAAGAAAATTAAGAAAATTACCTGGGTGCACCATCCTTTCTTGCGACAACATAAAGTCGAATGGAGACACCATGAAACAATCGTTATTTGATTATGTTAGCAAAACGGACCCAGAACTTTTAGATTGGATTTCTAAAAATACGACGTTCCCAAACACCATGGTTGATAGAATTACAACCATAACAGATTTTGATGATATTGAGACATTAAAACAAGAATTTCTTATAGAGGACCAATGGCCCGTAGTTTGCGAATCGTTTGCACAATGGGTAATAGAAGATAAATTTCTTCATAAAAAACCTTCTTGGGAAAAAGTAGGCGTTCAATTTACGCAAAACATTGAGCCCTACGAAAAAATGAAATTGCGTTTACTTAATGCAGGCCACACCATTTTAGGGACATTAGGCACCATGCGCGGTTACAAAACCGTTTATGAAGCCGCTATTGATGAAGACTTAATGATTTTTTTAAAAGCCTTTATGGATGAAGAAGTACTGCCAACGCTTAAGGAATCGAACCCTAGAAATGTAAAGAGCTATAAAAAAATGCTCGTGTCTCGATTTCAAAATCCACATATAAATGATAGATTGTCGCGTATATGTCAAGAAAGCTCTGCTAAAATCCCTCTTTTTATTCTACCAACTATAAAAGATCAATTAAAAAATGAAAAGAATGTAAAAAGAGCCGCCTTTATTATTGCTGCTTGGTGTAAATATAATGATGGTATTGATGACTTTAAAATTCCGTACAAAATTACAGACAGTATAAGTGGTACATTAATTCGTAATGCAACCTTATCACACCAAAACCCTATTAAGTTTTTGGAAATTGAATCTGTTTTTGGAGATTTAAGCACTAATAAGATTTTTACCGATAGCTATGAGGCATCTCTAACCTTATTAAGAAACAACACCATTAAAACCT
>CAXBHA010000818.1:0-1587 GCA_963974955.1 uncultured Yeosuana sp.
TTATGCGTGCGCAGATAACGACTATAAATTAAACATTAGGGTTATAACAGAAACCCCTTGGAGCAATCAATTTGCCTATAACATGTTTCTTCGTCCTACAGAAAAGGAATTAGAGAATTTTAAACCAGAATGGATTGTAATAAATGCGCCCGGATTTATGGCAATTCCTAAGGAAGACGGAACACGTCAACACAATTTTGCTATTTTGGATTTTAAAAAGAAAGTTGCCCTAATTGGTGGAACGGGCTATACTGGCGAAATTAAAAAAGGAATATTTTCGGCCTTAAATTTTATTCTACCCGTTTATAAAAATACGCTACCAATGCATTGTAGTGCGAATGTTGGGAAAGATGGTGATACCGCAATTTTCTTCGGACTTTCAGGAACCGGTAAAACAACGTTGTCGGCCGACCCAAATAGAAAATTGATTGGTGATGATGAGCATGGTTGGACCAAAGAAAATACTATTTTTAACTTTGAAGGAGGGTGCTATGCCAAAGTTATAAATTTATCTGCTGAAAATGAACCTGAAATTTATAATGCCATTAGGCCTGGTGCTATTCTTGAAAACGTCATATTGGATTCTCATGGACATATCGATTTTGCCGATACGTCTATCACTCAAAACACACGTGTAAGCTACCCGATAGAGCATATTGAAAATATTCAAATACCATCAATAGGTAAAAATCCAAAGAATATATTCTTTTTAACGGCTGATGCCTTTGGAGTATTACCTCCTATATCAAAATTAACACCAAGTCAAGCTGCCTATCATTTTATTTCTGGATATACGGCTAAAGTGGCTGGCACCGAAGCTGGTGTTGTTGAACCACAACCCTCATTTTCCGCGTGTTTTGGAGCGCCTTTTATGCCGTTGCACCCAGCAAAATATGCTGAAATGTTAAGTAAAAAAATGAAGGAAGCAGGTGTTAATGTTTGGCTAGTAAATACAGGTTGGACCGGTGGACCGTATGGTATAGGAACCAGAATGAAATTAAAATATACACGAGCCATGATTAATGCTGTTTTAAATGGTGACTTGGGTTTGTATACCTATGACGCGTATCATATTCATTCAGTATTTGGAGTAGCACAGCCAAGAGAATGCCCGGGTGTTCCTAGTAGTGTTTTAAGTCCGAGAACAACATGGAATAATGATGAAGCCTATTATAAAACGGCGTTTAAATTAACGAATGCATTTAGAGAGAACTTTAAAAAGTTTGAAGCTTTTGCCAGTGAGGAGATACGGCGAGGTGGACCGCAACGATACACTTTTTAAAACAAAAAAGGGATGATTTGTTAGATCATCCCTTTTTTGTTTTAAGTATAGTTAAATTATTTTCCTTTATTAACTTTATCAATATATTTTTCTAAAGCCATCGTCATGGATGGTGTTTCATCCGTTGGCGCGGCAATATCTACACGTAACCCTTTTTCTTCAACAGCTTTGAATGTCGTGTCTCCAAATACAGCAATACGCGTTTCATTTTGTTTGAAATCTGGAAAATTATGGAACAACGAATCAATTCCAGAAGGACTAAAAAACACTACTACATCGTAATAAACATTTGGTAAATCTGAAAG
>CAXBHA010000819.1:0-1587 GCA_963974955.1 uncultured Yeosuana sp.
CAAAGGAGGAATCCCATTGGTTTTCAATAGATTCTTCATGTCGTTTCACTCCATTCTGAATGACAAAAATGGCATTATGAATACGGACATTCAATTATTTTTTGTGTTTTGACATGAACCACAGTTAATGTTATAGTTTAATGAATAATTATATTGGAAAAAGTACGTTAACTATAAGATAATCATTAAATTAATTTTTTTTCAATTTTTATAAACGCAATATCTTAATTAATTTTAATCAACAACCAATTAATAGACATTATGTTATTCTTCCTAATTCTTTCACTTAGTGTAGTAGCTATTATGTTACAGATCTTTTTAGTGCCTAAAAATTATAATGTAAACCGTAGTATCATTATTGATAAACCGTATACCGGAGTATTTGATTATTTAAAATATATTAAAAATCAAGATCATTGGTCACCATGGAAAAAGAAGGACAGTCTCATGAAGCAAGAGTTTATTGGTACAGATGGCGAAGTAGGATTTATAGCAAAATGGGATGGAAATAGCGAGGTTGGAACGGGGGAGCAAGAAATAACAAAAATTGTTGAAGGAAAAAGAATTGAAGTAGAAATGCGTTTTTTTAAACCATGGAAATCAACGTCCAACGCTGTTACTAAAGTTGAAGATTTGGGGAAAATGCAAACTAAAGTAACTTGGAGTTTTTTGGGTAAAAATAAATTTCCCACAAATATATTTATGCTCTTTTATAATATGGATAAGGCTGTTGGGAAGGATTTTGAAGAAGGTTTGGCAAGTTTAAAAAGGCTGTTGGAAAAACAATAACAAGGGGCATTATTAAAGCCTGTTGGTTCTTCCTCTGCTCAGTAATTTATACTCTTCATAACATTCACTTATGGCGTCTAATATTTGCAAATCATTAGCGGTTTGAATAAAGCCTTTTGAGTAGTTACATTGGCTTACCATTTCATCTAAATCTACACGGTCAACCTGTAACAATGCGGTAAGCATTTCTCTATCAAATCTTGAGGCAAGGAGGTTGCGAATCTCATCATCTTCTTTCATTTTCTTTAGTTTTCTTAACTCATTGGGTTTTTTTCCAAACATTCTATTCAGAAAATCTGCCGGGTTGAAAATGGATCCCATAATTTTTGTTATGGCACTTGGAGAGCTTGCCTCATAACCCGTTGTTGGTAACCCTGAGATGCTATAGCGATAATTATTATTGTTGACAGGAACTTGCTTGATATCAACTTCTAAATACCCAGTAAGCTTTAGTTGATTGACAACTATTTCTTCAAGAGCTAAAGCCAGTTCTGTTAATTCAATTTTTGAACTTCCAAATTTCAACCAGTCATTGGTTACTCTTACTTTAATCGATTTAAACCCTAAATATGAAAAATGCAGTGTGTCATTCGGTTTTGCCTTAATTTCAAATTCTCCCTTATCATTTGTTGAAGTTCCAACGACTTCATTTAAGTTTACAATATTAACACTTTCAAGAGGTGACGCATCGGCACCGTTTATAACCACTCCTTTTACGGTAGTATTTTCTTGAGCAAAACAAAACGCTGTAGTTAATACACATGTAAATAGGAAAAGGAGCTTTTTCATTGAAATTTT
>CAXBHA010000820.1:0-1587 GCA_963974955.1 uncultured Yeosuana sp.
TTCATAAAGAGTTGTTAGATACTCAAACTGTCGTTCTTAATCAATCTAAAGAAATAACCGATTTAAAGACTAACCTTACTAACACTCTAAGCGATTTAGAGAAAACCGATTCGGAAAAAAACAATATGTCATTATTTGGTATGCACATGAGTAAAACGGGATATAACATCCTTATGTGGACCATTATAGCTGGATTATTAGCCTTGCTTCTATTCTTTGTTTATAAATTTAATAACAGCAATGCTGTAACTAGAGACGCAAAATATGCGTTGTCTGAAATGGAAGAGGAATTTGAAGAGCACAGAAAAACTGCCTTGGAACGCGAGCAAAAAGTGAGACGTCAATTACAAGACGAAATAAACAAGCAAAAAGCATCAAAAAACAATAAGCAATAAATTGGCACAACAACCTCAAAAACTTTAATTGCAAGTGCCAGTTATTCTTAAAAACAGTCAGCTTGAATTACATTTAAATTTACCAGATGAAACTTACAATGCTACCCGATTTGACTACACAGGGAAGATTATTAAACTAGTATATCAAAACATTTTACTTTCTGGTAGCGAATCCCTTGATTTAAAAAAAGATACTTTTTTAGGAAAAGGATTCTATAATGAGTTCGACATTGATCAGCCATTTAATTTTACTAATACAGCTATTGGTGACTGGTTTCACAAAATTGGCGTTGGACTGTTGCAAAAAACCGAAGACTCCTATTTCTTTCATAAAATCTATCAAAAAAAATCCTTATCATTTAAAGTTAACTTTACTGAAAGCAAAATATGTCTGGAATGTATATCTCCAGTTATAAATGGCTGTGCTTATATATTAAAAAAGGAAATTGTACTTTTAGATAGTGGCTTTTGTATCAACTATCATTTAGAAAACACTGGGGATAAAGAAATTGTATCTACAGAATATGCACATAATTTTTTAGCTTTTAATAATGATTTGATTGGCAGTGATTATGTGTTAAAATTTCCTTTTGAAATAAAACCGGAATTGTTTAAAGAAACGTTAAATACCGAGAAAAAAGTAACTATTAAAAAACATCATATAAGGTTTAACGGCACACCAAATACCGATTTCTTTTTTAGTAACTTGTCTGGAAATCAATGGGTCAGGGCCCAATGGGAATTGATAAACACAAAGCATAACATTGGTATACGAGAAACTGGAGATTTTAAAACCAACAAGATTAATCTTTGGGGTGTTCAACATGTTATATGCCCAGAATTATTCTATCATATAAACCTAAAGCAAGGACAATCTCAAGAGTGGTCAAGAACCTATGATGTATTTAAGGCAACATGAAAATTCTTCAAGCAAATAAAAAAACATTTAGATGATTTAGCCCCGTTATTTAATGGATATAGAATTTTTTACAAACAAGAATCCAATTTAAAGGTGGCACGAGACTTTTTAAAAGAACGACTCACCAAACAAGATTCTGTTATTTTCATGGCATATATTGATAATGTGGCGGTTGGTTTTACACAATTGTATATGTTATATTCTTCGGTCACTATGCAACCTATGTATGTATTGAACGATTTATTTATAGATACTAATTACAGAAATAAAAAC
>CAXBHA010000821.1:0-1586 GCA_963974955.1 uncultured Yeosuana sp.
CAAGGCAGACCAAATGGCTTTCTTACCTAGATTAAATGCCTTTGGCACTTATGAGTTACATGACGATGAAATTTTTCAAGGTCAAGCCCAAGGATATTTATTTGGCGCAGAATTAAAATGGAATCTTTTTGAAGGAAGTAAGCGTTTTGGAAAATCTCAAAAGAGCAAGGCTGAATATGACAAATCTAAATTACAATTAGAACAGTATAAATCTGAAAGCCAATTAGAACTTAACAAAGCAAAAAGAGGTTTTGAAGATGCTAAAAACAAATTAAAGCTAACAAAACTGGCACTGGAACAATCTGAAGAATCATTACGTATACGCACCAATAGGTTCAAGCAAGGTTTAGAAAAAACTACGGATTTACTAATGTCCGAAACGCAATACTCTCAAAAGCAATTAGAATATTACGCAACAATTTTTCAACATAATTACGCCTTGGCGTATGTACAATTTCTAACGAAAGAATAGCATAAATCCATTACTTAATACCAAGCATAAAGATGAAAAATAAAAAATATATAATCACGGCAATTTTAGGAGCAACAATCCTAATCTCTAGTTGTGGAAGCGAAGATAAAAAAGCTGTAGTTGATAACTCGCCAGCAATAGCCGTTCAAGTAAAAACTGTTTCTGAGGACAATAGTAGTCCGTTTTTAACCGTAAGTGGAAAAATTGAAGCTGCTAAAAGTGCAAATATCAGTACCCGTATGATGGGGTATGTAGATAAGATATATGTAAATGTTGGTGATAAAGTGAATAAAGGTCAATTACTAATGAGTGTTAATAATGCTGATGTATCGGCTCAATTAGCACAGGTAAATGCAGGAATCACTGAGGCTGAAGCTGCTTTTACTAATGCCGAAAAGGACTTTAATAGATTTTCAACTTTATTTAAAGAAAACAGTGCTTCACAGAAAGAACTAGATGATATCACAGCCAATTATAACATGGCTAAGGCACGTTTAGAGTCTGCTAAACAAATGAGAAACGGTGTAAATGCACAAATGGGTTATGCGAATATTCGTGCTCCTTTTAATGGTGTGGTCACTAATAAATTCATTAGTGCAGGTGATATGGCAAACCCAGGTATGCCTTTGCTAGAAGTAGAATCTCCAGGAAAATATCAAGTTTTGGCAATGGTTCCGGAATCTGAAATTCTTGCTGTTAAAAATGACACTGAGGTTACCGTACAGGTAAAAGCTTTAAATGAGAATGTAAAAGGTAAGGTAACAGAAGTGAGTACTTCTTCTAAAAATACAGGAGGTCAATATTTGGTCAAGGTTATACTAAACAAAACCGATGCTCAGATTTTATCTGGTATGTACGCAACCGTACAATTTCCCGTATCACGAAAAACCACAAGTTCTGCCATAATGATACCTGTAGAAGCCATTGTGAAGAATGGTCAATTATCTGGAATTTATACCGTGAGCCAAAGCAACACAGCCTTATTACGTTGGTTGCGATTGGGAAGAACTTTTGGTGATCAAGTAGAAGTATTATCAGGATTATCTGCAGATGAACAATATATAGTTTCTGCAGAAGGAAAATTATTTAACGGAGCAAAAATCTCCAATCAATA
>CAXBHA010000822.1:0-1585 GCA_963974955.1 uncultured Yeosuana sp.
GAATAGGGTCATCATGGAAAGTCAAATCGAAATTGAGTGATGACCATTAGAAATATGAATGCTTTCTAACACCATAAAGATATGGAAATTAGAAGATTGAACATTAAAAAAGCCCTTCATAATAAAAGGGCTTTTTTGTAGTGATTTGTTGCTTAGATATTAAAAATATACTTGTAATTGTATAGATTTCGAATGGTTTCGTCTTCCACCAATTTATTATAGTCTAATTGGTGGTTGATTGCATATTCCCACAATTGTTTGCCATATCGACTTTCCACATCCTTTTTGGAAAGGGAATGTAAATAGGATTGGGTCTCCTCGTCCAGATTATTAAAGTTCAGTTTTATCATGCCCATGGGTTTTATAACATTCCGTTATCTGCAAAACTGAAATAGTCGCCCGTGGGTAAAATAATAAGATGGTCCAATACCCGAATATCAAGAAGCTCTGCAGCTTTTTTAATTTTAGCCGTTAGATTAATATCCGCTTCACTTGCTTTTTTCTTGCCCGATGGATGGTTATGTGCTATAATAATCCCGACGGAAAGTGTTTTCAAGACTACGGCAAAAAGGATTCTTAAATCCACTAATGTTCCAGTCAGTCCGCCTGTAGATGCTTGGTAAGTACCTTTAACTTTGTTAGCATTGTTCAATAGGAGTACTTTAAAAGTTTCATGTAGTCCAATAGTCTGTTTATCCCAATTCTCGAAGAGCAGTTTTGCTACGTGTTCGGAATTGTTCATTGAAGGAGCGTTTATAACTCCGATTTTTTCGCAGTAGCTTATACGAATTTCATTAACTTTGTTCTTCATTGTTCTAGTTTTTTAACGTGAATGATGGAAAAGAGGGCAGCACTTTAGCGAGAGATGCCCTCTTTCTTTTTTACTTGCTTCCTAATAATAATATTTCATTTGCCTCTACTTCGGTAACGTAGCGTTGATTGCCATCGTCAGTAGTATAGGTGCGCGTCTTTAGTTTTCCGACAACTTCTATTTCTTTGCCTTTTCCGGCATATTTCTCTATAATGTCAGCCGTCTTGCCCCAAGCTACGATGGTGTGCCAGTTGGTTTCCGTTTGTTTCTCTCCCTTTGAGTCTTTGTAATACTCATTGGTGGCTAGTGAAAAACGGGCTACTTTTTTGCCGCTTTCCAAGTTCGTAATGGTTGGTTCCTGTCCAACATTTCCGATTAACTGTACATGATTTTTGATACTACTCATAATTGAAAAATTTAAGATTAAACATTTGATTCAAACTATTTTTAAAAGTGATTTACTTATTACACCTAGAGCGTTTTCCTTTTTGTTGTTTTTTAATTTTTGTTCCGTTTCATTTTTGAGGATTTGATATGATTTCATGATTTCCGGTATTTGATTTACTTCCCACAGAGCCGTCGCTGTTACCTTTTTTTGTTGCTTACACTTTTACAATATTCAGGCTTGGTATGACGTATAAATAAGTGGGGCAGGGGCCCCCTGGTTTATGCCGTTGTGCAAGAATGAATGTTGTTTTTTTGCCGTCAAAAAAAGGGTGATAGTGGCGGTTCGGGCAGTGGGTTAAATACATTGAAGTAGTGAAATTTTAAATT
>CAXBHA010000823.1:0-1584 GCA_963974955.1 uncultured Yeosuana sp.
TACGCATTTTCATGTTTGCCAAAGTAATCAACAAATTGTCTTGCTTTGTTTACGCTAAAGCCACTGGGCGTCATGGCGCTGGTTTGTATATTTTCAATGGCATCACAATCTATTTCAATTCCAAATGGAGCTGTTGAAACATGCTCTAAAGCCCGACACATTTCATTCTTAAAAGACAGTTCTTTTCTAATTTCAATAGATTCAAACGTATTAAAAGCAATAGATTTAATTTTTCTAAGTGTATTAAAAAGATTTTGAGAGGTGTAATTTTCATGAATACCAAATACAAAATATTTTTTTAAAAAGCCTTCAGCGTATGCATACGAAAATCCGTTACCGCTATGACGCCCTTCTTCGGGTCTAAAATCTGAATGGGCATCAAAATTAATGACGTTTATAGGGAATCCATACGCTAATGCACTTCCTTTAATATTTCCATAAGCGTTATTGTGTCCGCCACCTATAATAATCGGCTTTTTTCCTGCAGAAACTATTTGTTCAATGACATAAGTTACTTTAGCATCAATCTTTTTTACTGTTTTTCTTGCTTTCAAAACATCTTTTGAAATGGACTGATCTAAGGCAGAAACTTTTAACATTTCCTTGTTAAAATCGAGATAGCCAAGAATTAATACACGACGAGCTTTTGTAAACTCATTATTTTGTATATTTAAAAGAAATTTTATCACCATGTCCCAGGTGTTGTAAGCACCTGATTTTCCGTAATTTGCAAACACACCAACATCTTCGGGGAGTCCAATTATTACATAGTCAACATCCAAAGATTGAAGTTTTTCGTATATGTTTGAAATGGATGATAAGGTGTTTACATGTTCGCCAAATTTGGATTCACCGGAACGCTTGTTTAGTAATTTTTTTAAGTCGGAATCATTAAATAAAACTAGGTTATCCATTGAAGTAATTTTTTTTTGAATACTTAAAAATACAGATTTATTTACTCATAGCATTAAAAATAATAAGTATAAAAAATTAAAAAATCATTGAAATCTAATAACAAATTTAAAACAAACAATTATGGAAAACAGTAATAGTGGAATGGGCTTAAAAGTAGCATTAGGAATCGCTTTAGTTCTTTTTTTAGGAACAGCGTTTTATTCTCTTAATCTTTACAATGAAAGTAGCAAAACAAAAAAGGACTTAACAGAGCAAAAGCAATTAGTAATGAACGACTTAAACGCTATGGCAAAACAATATGATGAAGCCATTAGCGAGAATACAGTTGCCAACGAAAATTTAGTAGAAGCAAGAGGTCGTATTCAAGGTTTGATTGACTCTTTAAAAATTTCTGAAACTAATGTAAAAAGTCTTTGGAGATACAAACAAAAATATGTGTTGCTTCAAAAAGAAATGGATGTGCTAATGGCTCAAAATGATTCATTACGAGTTCAAAACTCGTATTTGGCAACATCTTTAGATAGTACTCGTGTTCGTTTGGAAGAAAGAACGATGTTTACAGATTCATTATTGGTTCAAAATACAGCATTAGCGGAGGTTATGGAGAATGCATCTGTGTTATCGACCGTTGGATTAAAAGGATTTGGTGTTATTGAAAGAACTTCTGGT
>CAXBHA010000824.1:0-1582 GCA_963974955.1 uncultured Yeosuana sp.
TGATTTAAGAGAATCACCTGCTAAATATATTGCTCAAAAAGTATTACAAAATGCTAATAACGAACAATATTACATTGTGGAGCCAAATATAGAATCGCATACAGTGTTTAAATTAACCGATTATCAAGAAGCTGCTGAAAATGCAGATATTATTGTTTATTTGGTTGCACATAAAGAATTTAAAGATTTGCAATTATCAGAAGATAAAGTTGTCTTAGATTTTTGTGGAATTATTAAGTAAATAATAATAATCATATATTAGATATAGTTTAATGTTATTTAACTCAATAGATTTTTTAATATTTTTTCCATTAGTTTTTTTATTCTATTGGGTATTTGCAAAAAACCTTACACTTAGAAATGTTTTCATTTTAGTTGCCAGCTATTTATTTTATGGTTGGTGGGATTGGCGATTTTTATTTTTAATAGCCATTAGTTCTTTTGTGGACTATTATATAGGAAAAAGGTTAGGCAAAGAAAATGATGATAAAAAAAGGAAACTACTTTTATCTTTAAGCTTATTAGTAAACTTAGGCTTTTTAATGTATTTTAAATATGCCAACTTTTTTATAGAATCGTTCGCAGAATCGTTTACATTTTTTGGGAGTAATTTAGAAGTATCTACTTTAAATATTATATTACCAGTGGGTATTAGCTTTTATACCTTTCAGACCTTAAGTTATACTATAGATATATATAGGCGAAGTTTGAAGCCAACAAATGATATTATATCATTTTTTGCATTTGTAGCCTTTTTTCCTCAGTTAGTTGCAGGTCCTATTGAAAGGGCATCTCATTTATTACCACAATTCTATGTTGCCTATAAGTTTGATTATAAACAAGTAAGATCAGGTTTTCAGTTAATGCTCTGGGGTTTTTTTAAAAAAGTGGTTATAGCGGACCGTTTAGCAATTTTAGTTAATGAGGTTTACAATAATCCCGAGGCATATTCAGGTTCAGATTTTGTAATAGCAACATTATTTTTCACTTTTCAGATTTATTGCGATTTTTCAGGTTATTCTGATATTGCAATCGGTTTGGCAAGATCTATGGGTTTTGATTTAATGAAAAATTTTGATAGTCCTTATTTTTCAAAATCAATAACAGAATTTTGGAGAAGATGGCATATATCGCTGTCAACATGGTTTAGAGATTATGTGTATATACCCCTAGGAGGAAGTAAAAAAGGAAAATATAGAACTTATTATAATTTATTTTTAGTGTTTGTGATAAGCGGTTTATGGCATGGTGCAGCTATGACATTTGTTATTTGGGGCGCTATACACGGAACAATAATAGTATTGGAGAAAGCCACACAAAAGTTTAGAGAGAAAGTTTTTATAAAAACGCATTTTAAAAAAGATGAAGTTTTTAGTGGTTTAGTTTCAGGTTTGATTACTTTTTCAATTGTTGCTTTTGCATGGATATTTTTTAGGGCGAATAGCTTTGTTGATGCACAATATATAATTTTAAGTATGTTTAGTTCTCAAAGCGGACATAGCTTGTACGAATTGGGTTTGTCAGAGTTTAACGTTAACCTTTCCATTATTTTAATAGTTATATTACTATTGTTGGAATACTT
>CAXBHA010000825.1:0-1579 GCA_963974955.1 uncultured Yeosuana sp.
ATTCAACAATCTTTAAATTTGATTTCAAAGATTCCTTTCCTCCCTTTAATAATATTTTATTGCCCGATTTAAAAGCTATTCCAGCCGCTTCAACTGTAACATCTGGGCGTGATTCATAAATAATCAAAATGGTTCCAAACGACGCTGTTTTGTTATAAACTTGCATCCCATTATCGTGTTTAAAGCTAAAGCGTTCAATACCAACAGGATCTTCTTGAGCTGCTAAGTGGGTTACAGATTTTATCATTTCATCAACCTTAAAATTGTCTACTTTTAAACGGTCGTACATAGAAATATCATTACCATTATAAGCCTCCAAATCCGCTTTATTAATAGTAATAATAGCAGCTCTTTCTTGCTCTAAAAGTGTAGCCATTTTAAGTAATACGGTGTTTCTTGTTTCTATAGGTAATAAGGTATTCATTTTTTTCTTTTTTAGTTACTGAGTTTCAATGCTCCAAAATAGCTGAGTAGCTGATTTTCATAGTCTTTGGAACTTTGAGGCTTTGGAGCTTTGAGGCTTTGCAACTCCAATTCTCATAAAGCCTTTTTAAGAACTTCAAAAAATTGGTCTACGTGTTCTTTTTTTATTGTTAATGGTGGTAATATTCTAATGAGTTTTTTGTTTGAAGCGCCTCCTGTAAAAATGTGATACTCGTAAATGAGTTTTTTTCTCAGGTCGCCAACTTCAAAATCGAATTCCAGTCCAAGCATTAAACCTTTTCCTTTAATGTTTTTTATCTGCGGAACTGTCTTCGCTATTGAAATAAAATAGTCTGATATCTCATTGACGTTCTCAATCAATTTTTCGTCTTCCATGGTGTTCAAAACAGCTAAACCAGCAGTACAAGCCAAATGATTTCCACCAAAGGTAGTGCCTAACATGCCATGTTTTGCTTCAATACCTGGATGAATTAAAATCCCACCAATTGGGAAACCATTGCCCATCCCTTTAGCTATTGAAATAACATCGGGAGTCACGTTATAATATTGAAACGCAAAGAACTTACCAGACCGTCCGTAACCAGACTGTACCTCATCGGCAATAAAAAAAGTATTGTTTGCTTTACATAAGATATTTACTTGTTCGAAAAACTCAACTGTACCTTGATCTAAACCTCCAACACCTTGAATAAACTCTACAATAACGGCACAAACATCGCCTTTCTCTAATTCTCTTTTAACGCCTTCAATATCATTTAACGCTAAAAAAGTGACTTTTTGCTGCGCATTTATTGGTGCATTTATTGATGGGTTATCAGTGGCAGCAACGGCTGCCGATGTACGTCCGTGAAATGAGTTTTTAAAAGCTAAAATTCTTGATTTCCCTGTTTTGAAAGAGGCTAATTTCAACCCATTTTCATTTGCTTCTGCACCAGAATTACACAAAAATAATTGATACCCTGTACAGCTTGATAAAGATTCCATTTTATCTGCTAATTCTACTTGCAATGGGTTTTGAATCGCATTCGAGTAAAACCCTAAAGTTGCTACTTGTTTGGTAACAGCCTCAACATAGTTTGGGTGTGAATGTCCTATGGAAATTACAGCATGACCTCCGTAAAGGTCTAAATATTCA
>CAXBHA010000826.1:0-1574 GCA_963974955.1 uncultured Yeosuana sp.
AACGTTTAATTGCTGAATACTTAAATCTGTATACGTAATGGTATCTCCTAAGATTATCGGGTAAATAGGTTGTTTATACTGTGATGACGTATATAAATAATCATTGCCATAGGTCTGATTTCCATCTGTTATAAGAACCATGGGTGCCATGTCATTTTTGAAGACTTGTGATAATTGATTAAAGACAAGATCAATATTGGTGTCTTGTTCAGTAAACAGTAATGAATTGGAAGCTTTTAGTGTGTTACCAAAAGTATAAAGTTCAATATTGAATTTTGAGTTAAGTTGTTTATTGGTTTTAAGGCTCTTTACTAGTTCTAAAACCTTTTTATCTTGATTAGAATACCTTATTGAACTTGAATTGTCAACTGCTAGAATTAAATTAGGTTTTTCTAAATAAAACGTAACCTTTTCAAATTTTGGATTTATTATTAATAACAAGACAGCAAATAGGGTAATAAATCTTAAAAAAATAAATAAGGCATTTAATCTACGATGACCTTTGTCTTTCTTTTTATATAGAAATAGCGCTAAAAATAGCGCTATAATTCCTGCAATGACAATATATAGTATAGTTAAAGCTGTCATTAATTAAGTTAGCATACCACCATCAACATGAATTGTTTGTCCAGTTACATAAGCACTCAAGCCACTTGCTAAAAAGACACAAACGTTAGCCACATCTTCTGGGGTACCGCCACGTTTTAGTGGAATCCCAGCGCGCCATCCTTTAACAACTTCTTCGTCCAATTTTGCGGTCATTTCGGTTTCGATAAAACCGGGAGCGATCACATTACTTCGTATATTTCTAGAGCCTAATTCCAATGCAACAGATTTAGAAAATCCAATAATACCAGCTTTGGAAGCAGCATAATTTGTTTGTCCTGCATTCCCTTTAACACCAACAACTGAACTCATGTTAATTATGGATCCTTTACGTTGTTTTAGCATGGTTTTTTGAACTGCTTTAGTCATATTAAATACAGATTTTAGATTCACCTCAATAACCGAGTCGAAATCGTCCTCGCTAATACGCATAAGTAAATTATCCTTTGTTATCCCTGCATTATTTACTAAAATATCAATACTTCCAAATTCTGCAACAACATCTTCAGCTAATTGATGGGCTTCATTAAAATTAGCCGCATTACTTTTGTATCCTTTCGCTTTTATACCTAAGGCATTTAACTCTTTTTCCAAGACATTGGCTGCTTCCACAGAAGAACTGTATGTAAATGCAATATTAGCACCGTGTTGTGCAAATACTTGCGCTATGCCACGACCTATTCCTCTGCTCGCTCCGGTAATAATGGCTGTTTTCCCTTCTAATAATTTCATGTTAATTGTCATGTTAATTGATTTTCAAAGATAGGAAATACAAATTGTATCAAATAAAAAAACCTCACAAGATTTATTGTGAGGTCTTAAATTATATTTTCTGGTTTTGAATGTCCGTAATTTGTCATAAGTCTGAAAATATAATAATTTTGTCGTTCCGACAAAGGAGGAATCCCATTGATTTTCAATAGATCCTTCATTTCGTTTCACTCCATTCTGAACGGCAAAAATGGTAT
>CAXBHA010000827.1:0-1571 GCA_963974955.1 uncultured Yeosuana sp.
TATTTTTATGGGAAATAAAAGTAACCGTTCCCCCATATGGAAAGTGCTACTATTAAATTTTGCCTTATTATTAATGGCCATTGGACTTGGTGTTTTTATTGCCTCGTTTTTAGACTACAACTTAGGTGTTGATGAAGATGTGGCATATCCTGGAACTATTTTCTTAATGGCAGGTATTGGCTTATTTGTTGGTTTTACAATGACCAAAAATTTAGATAAGGAATAAAACAATCAATCAAAAAAACATTAAGAGGCTGTCTGAAAAGTGTCATTCTGAATAAAAATGAAGAGTCCATTGAAAATCAAATTATTGATAATTAGGTAAATAAGATTTTTCGACTTCGCTAAAAATGACAATCAAAACACTTTTAAGACAGCTTCTTTTATTCAATAACAAAATCAAAATAAGTATCAGGAAATGGTTCTTGTCTTAAGGTGAAATGCCACCATTCTTTAGGATAGTTTCTAAAGCCATGTTTTAGCATAATGTTTTGTAATAAATGCCTATTGGTTCTTTGTTTTTCTGTAATGCCTTCGAAATTCACCCAAGATTCATGTCCAAAAAAATCAAAAGGACTTCCCATATCTAAAGGGATTCCCGTATTGCCATCGATAATTGTTACATCTAACGTACTACCTCTGCTATGTCCAGATCTAGTAGCAATATATTCTTCTTTAAACAATTCCTTTTTATCGACATCAGGATAAAAAATACGTTTATTTATGGTGTCGGTTAAATCTCTTGCCCAAACCATAAAATGATTTACTGCACGTTGTGGACGATATCCATCATATACCTTTAAACATAAATTTTGCTGTTCCAATTCATCTTGTACCTTTTTTAAGGCAAACGCCGCAGCTTTAGTTAAAATCAATTTATTAGCAGTATATCCATTAATAACTTCACCCACAAAATTATTGGTTGTATTATATCGTAGTTCAACATGTATATCTGGAATAATCGTTTCGACATATACAAATCCTTGAGGTAACTGTGAAAAACACGAACACCAAATAATAGAAAGCAACCAAAAGAATTTATATTTCATCATACTCTTTTTATATCTCAATAAATTTACGCTAATTTAGAAAAATTAATTTTCAGACATGACCTATCCTTGGCATTTATACCTAATGGCATTATTATATATAATAGCAGGAGGTTTCCACTTTATTAAACCAAAAATGTATTTGCGCATTATGCCAAAATATCTGCCCAATCATAAACTTCTGGTTTATTTAAGCGGAGTTATTGAAATAGTTTTGGGACTATCAATTTACATTCCTGTATTAAAAAATATCGTTATTTATGGTATCATATCTATGCTATTGGTCTTTTTATTAGTTCATTTTTATATGCTTTCTAGTAAAAAAGCATCAGCCGGAGTTCCTAAATGGATTCTTGTTTTAAGGATTCCTATACAATTTGCACTCATATATTGGGCATATATCTATTTAAAATTATAATAGTATGCTTTTTAAAGATGTCATCAATTTAAATATGAAGGGTGCTGATGTTACGTATTATCCTTGCTTCTTTAAAAAAGAACTATCCGATGATTACTTTAAAA
>CAXBHA010000828.1:0-1569 GCA_963974955.1 uncultured Yeosuana sp.
TCCCAACCTAAGGCATTTATTTTTGAGAATGTTAAGGGATTGGTTGACCCTAGAAATCAAGAAGCACTTTCATATATTCTCGATAGAATTAAACAAGCCGGTTATCATGCCAAATATTACGTTATTAACTCTTTTGATTACGGAGTTCCTCAAAATAGAGTTAGAATTTATATCATTGGGTTTAAAGAAAAAATATTTTTTGATAATTTCAAATTACCAACCCCCTTTAAAAGCAAAATAAAACTTGCCGATATTTTAGGGGTTCAAATCCAAGAAAAAAAGGAAACAGAGACTGAACTGAAAGATTTATTTGGTAATCCTATCTTTATGAAGCAGATGAGTCTTTCAAGTAAAAACGGCTTTAATGACTACTTTTTATTTAATGACTTAAGAAATGGAAATACGACTATTCATTCGTGGGATATAATAAAGACTACAGAAAGACAAAAAGAGATTTGTTTACTTCTGCTGAAAAACAGAAGAAAAAGCCAATATGGAAAATTAGATGGAAACCCACTTTCTTTAAAGCATTTTAAAATACTGGATTCTTCAATAACTGAAAAAGAATTGGCTGAACTTGTCGAATTGGAAATTCTAAAAACAGAGGAATTTCGATATAGAATAAATGATTTTGACGAATCAAATCTAACCAAGGAAGAATTAGAAATTTTGAGCAAGCAATGCAATGCAGAACTTTCTGTTGATGAATTAAAAACCTATCGTATTTTAAAACTGAAAAAAATCTCAATAAAGGATTCTTTAGAGACATTAAAAGAAAAAAACATAATTGAATGTATTGAAGTTCGCTATGATTTTAAAAACGCAAAAATAAGCAGTGGTTTATATGGAATAAATAGAGTATTCCTGCCAACATCCGATGTATTCCCAACTTTAGTGGCAAGTGATACAAATGATTATATAACATTGACGAATTTAAAAGCAGACAATCACGATAACTATAAAGAGGACTTTTTGGAAAAAGTTTATTTTTCTGGAAACTACCGTAAAATCACAAAAGAAGAGGCATGTGAAATTCAAGGCTTTCCAAAAGACTTTATATTGCCGGAATCAAGAGCTAGATGGATGAAATTAATTGGAAATAGCGTTTCTGTTCCTGTTATTGATGCACTTACAAAAGCAATTATTGATACTGGAGTATTTGGCAAAAAAAAGAAGAATGTAACTAAACAAATAAAACATTATAAAACGCCGATAAAGCTAAAAAATACTGGAGTTAGTGCTTGAAAACCGTTGCTTTTTCACACTTATTCACAACAAAAACCCTCACGTTTCTGCAAGGGTCTCTAAATATCAAAAGCGAAGCGTTCTAAAATCTAACTTCTAAAAGCGAAGCGCTCTAATTCTCTAACAATCTAATAACGGTAATAGTCTGGTTTAAAAGGGCCATCAACGTCAACACCAATATAGTTTGCTTGGTCTTCACGAAGTTCGGTCAATTCCACACCTATTTTTTCTAAATGTAATTTAGCAACTTTTTCGTCTAAATGTTTTGGCAGCATATACACTTCGTTATTATAAGCGTCGCTATTGGTCCACAATTCAATTTGT
>CAXBHA010000829.1:0-1566 GCA_963974955.1 uncultured Yeosuana sp.
AGAAAGGTCTTTTCTATTTAGTAACATGCCTACTACTCACAAATTGTAATTCGCCAAAGGAGAAATCAGATTCTCAGGACGAAAAACCGGAAACAGTTGATAGTATTTATTTTGACAAAACAGTGGACGACCCTGATTTTAAACTTTGCCATCCTTATGTTTACCAATATTTCAATGATTCCAAGGGTTTAATTTTCGAAGGAGGAAAACCGCTATTGGTAGAAGCGTTCAGTAACCAATATAATTCCGGAATTGTTCCAAAAGAAACAGGATTAGTCAGAATTCGATTTGTAGTTAATTGTAAAGGTGAAGCAGATAGATTTCGATTACTCGGAATGGATAACGACTACAAAGAAAAAGATTTTGACAAAACTATAACCGACCAACTTTTAACAATCACAAAAAGCCTAAAAGGTTGGGGAGTCAAAGAATTAAGAGGGGATTCAGTGGATTATTATCAATACCTGATTTTCAGTATTAATGATGGTATAATAACGAAAATATTACCCTAGTATGAAACAGCTGATTTTTCTTTCTCTTTTTATCATTGTCGGTATTTCTTATGGACAAGGTAACTGCAATGCATATTTATGGCAAAAGGACACACTTAAATATGAAGCTTGTAAATTACTGGTAGATAATCAAGATAAATATTATCAATTCGATAGTCGCTTTCACAAACTGATGAAAGAAGCACTTGAAATTTGTCCTTACTATGCTTATCCCTATCGAGAACTTGCAGCCCCATATGTAAAAAGCGGCAATTTTTTAATGTGGAAGAAATACATGGACAAAGCTGTAAAATACAATCCAAAAGAATATTTATCAGTTAGGGCATCACTTCGATATAAATTTTTTGCAGACTACAAGGGTGCTATAAAGGACATTGATTCTTTAAGTAGTATTGTATCACATGACATTGGCTATAGTTCGAATGGAACATATCATTTAAATGTGGTGAAAGGACTATGTTTGAAATCTCTGGGTAGGACTGACGAGGCCATTGCAATAATTGCAAAACAAAGTGAAATAGAAGATGATTTTGGTATGTACAACTATTTACATTTGGGTGTTCTTTATATGGCAAAGGAAGACTACCAAAATGCCTTAGCCTCTTTTAAAAAACAATCAGTTATAAATAATCTCGCAGAAAATCAATATTATACCGCCTTATGTTATAAGAGTCTCAATGAACAGGCTAAGGCAGACAGTCATTTAAAGATGGCCTTGAATCTTTATCAATCCGAGCAAAGTATGTTTGATCCTTATAATGAATTATTTGACCAAATTTATTTATCTGATATAAAAAGGGAAATGGCGTCCATTGAGCAAAGTTTTAAATAGTTTACAAGCCAATTAATTGAATACTGGAATTTTGGAAATATTACTTATTCATAAATACGGTCCTGAATTAGGACACCGCGACGGCAAACTAAAAGGACATTAAAAGTTTAAATAAATGCTAATAGATATGACAATTGTAAATGATGAAACCTACGAGTCAACAGCTGCTGAGTGGCAATATCAAATGATTTTAATTTTAAAGAATACTCTTGAAAAACATGG
>CAXBHA010000830.1:0-1562 GCA_963974955.1 uncultured Yeosuana sp.
CACTCCATTCTGAATGACAAAAATGGCATTATGAATGAATACGGACATTCAAATTCCTTTTTATGAGATTGCTTCACTACGTTCGCAATGACGTAAAATAATATTATATTTACTAGATGAATTCAAAAATTATAGCTAACGGTATTTTAAGGGCTCTTGGAATTATCTTCGGGATAACCTTATTGTTTTATTTTTTATATCAAATTGAATCGGTTATCGTTTATATCCTTATCGCTGTTGTTATTTCCTTAATTGGCAGGCCTATTGTGTTGTTTTTAGAAAACCGATTAAAATTTAAGAATACAATAGCTGTTATTGTTACCATGTTACTTCTTATTGGGTTGTTTGTTGGACTGGTCTTGCTTTTTGTGCCTTTAATTGTAGAGCAAGGTCGTAATTTATCGCTGCTTGATATTGATAGATTACAGGCAAATATTGAAAACTTATATAAAGAAGTTATTTCGTATTTTCGAGTGAATAACATTAACATAGAACAGTCCTTCGAAAATTCAAGTTTACTATCAAAAATAGATTATTCCATTATTCCCAATTTTTTAAACTCTATTATAAGTGGTTTAGGAAGCTTTAGTGTAGGCTTATTCTCAGTACTTTTTATATCTTTTTTCTTTTTAAAAGACAGTAAATTATTTGAAAATGGAATTTTAATTTTTATTCCGGATTCCAAAGAGTCCCGATTAACAAATTCCTACAATAAAATTAAAGATTTATTATCGCGATACTTTATAGGCCTCATTTTTCAAATTCTAATCTTATTTATAATCTACACGGTTGGGTTACTTATAGTAGGTGTAAAAAATGCCGTGGTAATTGCCTTTTTAGGTGCTCTGCTAAATCTAATCCCCTATATAGGCCCTCTTATTAGTGGTTTTTTAATGCTTACGCTTACCATGACAAGCAATCTTGATCAAGATTTTGCTACTATTATTTTTTCTACATCCATATGGGTTTTTATGGTTTTCGTTTTTGGGCAACTCGTTGACAACTTTGGCAGTCAGCCAATTATTTTTTCCAAAAGTGTTAAATCCCATCCCCTTGAAATCTTTTTGGTTATTTTAATTGCTGGGATATTGTTTGGCGTAGTTGGGCTTATAGTAGCCATCCCTGCTTATACCGCCATTAAAGTTGTTTTAAAGGAGTTTTTATCGGAAAATGAGATAGTAAAAAAACTCACCAAAGGCTTATAGATATAGTTTGAATAAAGCTATTAAATATTGATATCCAAGATTTTATTAATACTAATATTGGTACAGACATAGCCACATTATTATTAAAAGGAACGCATTTTACCAAGGTTGAAACGAAAGATATTGTTGAACAGATTGAGGCTAAAAAAAAGAGCAAGAACAAATTGCCTACTTGGTTTTCTACAAAAAATATTTACTATCCCAATAAGCTGAATATTGAACAGACCTCTTCTGAATTAACCGCCGATTATAAATCAAAACTTATACAAGGATCATCTATCATTGATATTACTGGAGGTTTTGGAGTTGATTGCTATTATTTTTCAAAACATTTTAAAAAAGTTGTTTATTGTGAAA
>CAXBHA010000831.1:0-1561 GCA_963974955.1 uncultured Yeosuana sp.
TGTTGTAATTTTAATGTTTTTTAAAGGTCAGATGTAATTTGCCATTGAACGTCTCAGTTGGTAACAAGAATTGTTATGGCTCATTTCATAAATCGTTCTTTTGTGGGATAGCTTTTTCGAACAACCAATAGAATATGGCAGAACCTAAAATCCCGAGTACGTATTTAATCTCGTGGGTCATCAACAACATTATAGTAACTCCCAATACCCAAGAGAACATTCCCTTCCAATTGAACCGCATGCTTTCTTCAGTAAAAGACTTTGATAAGAAATAATCCGAAATCACTACTCCGGCAACAGGTGTTACCGTTATGGTAAGCAAGGTTATAAACTGCATAAAGTGATTAATCAATCCTGCCGCCGCTAAAAGCACTCCAACGGAGCCAACTATCAATGTTACCATGGAACGTTTTGATTCGTGCAATTGGAAAAGATTGGTAAATGCCAATCCTGACGAGTAAATATTCATCATGTTGCGAGAATTAGAATACTCATGGCGAAGAAGGGAAAACCCAATGAGGCAAAAATCTCGACAATATCATAAGTGCCCTGGGTAACGGCCAAAATGGCCCCGATTGCCAAAAGCGATAACGCCGAAGGAATAATACCCATTATAGAACCCCAAATAGCATGCTTTTTTGAAACGGCGAAACGATTATAATCCGGGGATATTACACCCCCAACGGAAATAAAACCGATCGATAATCCAATTGCAGCAAGCAACGATAATCCACCCTCGCCTGATGGCCGAAAATCCAGTACTTCCTGAAAAGAATGTGTTTGAAAAGTTACATATAATCCATACGCTAGTAGGATAATAATGGAAGGGACAGCTATATAATTGAGCCATTTCAGGTATTTAAATCCGAATACCGCTGTAAGTACCATGATAATACCCCAAAAAACAGAGGATGCCCAAGCTGGAATATCTTGACCAGACATTTCCAGAACAATCTTTGAAAACGATGCTCCGGCTATATTACTTTGTACAGCGAACCAACCTAACGTAGATAGGCCAATAACAAGACCAACGATTATGTTTGCACCTAAATGGCCGAAACTACTTGAAGCCAACGGAACAATGGCCTTTTGTCTATCTACTGCGGCAATGCTTAATAAGGACATAAAAAAGACAACAAACACAAATCCTATAAATCCCGCCAATAATGCTGTTGAAAAAGGCAGGGTAGATATCAAAGCACTGCCTATCAAGAGTGCTGGAACGCTAACAATACCACCGAACCAGATACTGGCAATACTAAACCATTTAATCTTGTTTTGACTGTTTTCCATAATTCATATTTTTTTGATAGTAACTTATTTAAGATTTTTGCTTTTCATAGGCTAGAATAGCGAATACCAAGTCTTCCAAAGCCATTCCAGTACATTTGAATAGGGTAATTTCCTCCTGTGTTTGCCGTTTTGAAACATCATCTTTACACATAAATTTGAAGTCTCCCTTTATATCTTCTCTGGTTAATTTACCCTCCGAAAATGCTTTTACAAGTTCTCCTGCATGTTCTAAAGTAACATCAAAATTGTCAGTAAAAACTTTACTAGT
>CAXBHA010000832.1:0-1561 GCA_963974955.1 uncultured Yeosuana sp.
CGTATTGTCAGATTCTGTGTTAACAATAGTAGCACCTAAGTTTTTCAACCTTTCGCTAACACCTAATGTCATATGTCCTGGTAAATAGCCAATCATTGGGGTCATTTCATCAATAGCATCAGGGAATACAGCCATCTTGTATCCATCGTAAAGAAATTTTTGATTATCGAGTGTAGTAGATAATAAAGCGCCTGGTCCATGACAAAGAGTAATTGTGAATAAATCATTTTGATGCGCCCAATTCAATACTTTTCCAACGTTTCTATCTTCTGGAAGACCAATCATTGCTCCATGTCCGCCTGGTACAAATACAGCAGCATAAGAACTATCATTCGCAAATGAATTAGTAATAAATTCAGTTAACTTTTTAGGATGCTCAAAACTCGATTTGTACTTGTTGTAAATCGCTTTTACATGCTCGTCTTCTTCAGGAAAAGCCCACATTTCAAATACAACAGGTTTCCCAGTAGGAGTAGCTATTTCAAAGTCAAATCCTGCATTTTTAAGGTGTAACATTGGTACAAGTGCTTCTATTGGATGATTTCCTGTAGAGAAGGATTTGCCATTTTTCATCTTCAAGTTTTTTTGTTCAGTAAAAATCACTAAAATCTTCGATTTATCTCCTTGGTATTTTGTGTACTTTATGTCTTCGAAATCTGTTTTTGAAACAGTACCTAAAGTAAGTGCTAAACTTGAAGGGCTATATGAACCATCATCTTCTAAATTTGGTCTACTAGTGAAGTATAACGTTACAAAAGCAAGTATAATAACACTTCCTAATCCGATTAATATTTTTTTTACCATGACTTTGTTTTTTTAGTTTAAAACAAAAGTAGAGGACAGTTTTGAGGCAAAAATTACCCTATGGTAAGAAAGCTATTTTTTTGATTTTTCTACTCTTATGCGACTCAAGCTTTGTTGTGTAATCCCTAAATAAGATGCGATGTGGTAATTTGGAGTGTATTGCTCAATATCGGGATATTGATTCAGAAATAATTCATATCGCTCTGGAGCGGTTAGTTGCAATTGATTTAAAATTCTTTTATGTAAACTAACTACATGGCGCTCTAAGTTTTTCCTTTGAAACGCTTCAAATTCAGGGAATTTTGAATATATCTCATCCAGTAGTTTAGCATTAAATTCGATTATATTTGAATCAGCTATACACTCTATTGTTAATGTAGATAGTTCATTATTGTAGATGGCAATAAAATCACTAATCCACCAATTTTTGATAGCAAACTGTAATGTATGTTCTTTCCCATTTTTATCAATACAATATGCTCTTAAGCAGCCGTCTTTAACAAAATATGTGTTCTTCACAGCTTGTCCTTGACGAATTAAAACATCCCCTTTAGAAACCGACTTTTCTTTTGCAATAGAAACAACATATTCTTCGGCTTTTGAGCTAAGAGTTGTACTACTTTTTATTTTATTGATTAAGTCTTCCAATTTTTGTCTTGACGATAATTACTTACAACGGTTATGTATAAGAATAGTTGCGGGTTTGCGTGCGAGGATTTTCCGAAGGAAAATCAGACGTAGCAAACGTGCAACGACC
>CAXBHA010000833.1:0-1560 GCA_963974955.1 uncultured Yeosuana sp.
AATTAGGTAAATAAGATTTTTCGACTACGCTCAAAATGACAATCAAAACACTTTTCAGACAACTTTTTTTTTATAATATTAAATGTATGGATTTTTTAATTGTTAAGCATAACAGGCATTACTAACATGGTGATAATCTCACCTTCATCAAGTCCGTCCACAGGTGTTAAAATGCCAGCACGATTAGGCAAACTCATTTCCAATTTAATCTCATTCGAATTCAAATTATTTAGCATTTCGGTTAAAAACCGTGAATTAAACCCTATTTGCATATCATCGCCTTGATAATCACAGGTTAAACGCTCTTCGGCTTTATTACTGTAATCGATATCTTCTGCAGAAATATTTAATTCGGCACCTGCTATTTTTAATCTGATTTGGTGCGTGGTTTTATTTGAAAAAATACTCACACGGCGAACAGAATTTAAAAATTGCGTTCTGTCAATCAATAATTTATTTGGGTTTTCTTTTGGGATAACCGCTTCGTAATTTGGATATTTACCATCAATCAAACGGCATATTAATTGCGAATTTTCAAAAGTAAATTTAGCATTCGAATCGTTATACTCAATGGTGACTTCTTCATCACTTCCCGTTAATATTCCTTTTAAAAGATTTAAAGGTTTTTTAGGCATGATAAACTCAGCGCTTTGCGTCGCTTTTAAATCTTCTCTTGTATATTTTACTAATTTATGTGCGTCTGTTGCGACAAATGTTAAACCTTCGGAAGAAAATTGAAAAAACACACCACTCATAACAGGACGCAAATCGTCATTCCCTGCGGCAAAAATGGTTTTGCTTATAGCTGTTGCCAATACATCGCCCGTTATAATTGTTTTACTCGGGTCTTCAAGTGCTACCGATTTTGGAAATTCATCTCCACTCGCATAAGCCAAGGCGTATTTACCGTGATTTGAACTTATTTCTACCGTGTTGTTATCTTCTATTTTAAATGTAAGAGGCTGCTCTGGAAACGTTTTTAAGGTATCAAGTAATAATCTTGCCGGAAGCGCAACACTTCCGTTACTATTACTTTCTACATTCAACAAAGAAACCATGGTTGTTTCTAAATCACTTGCAGAAACAGTTAGTTGAGTTTTATCTAGTTCAAACAAAAAATTATCTAAAATAGGAAGCGTGTTTGAGTTATTGATAACACCTCCCAATACTTGTAATTGTTTTAATAAATAGGTACTTGATACTATAAATTTCATGTAAATCCAGTGAGTTTAGTTGGTAAAAATACTACTTACAAATATATTGCTTACATATTAATATAGGAAACAAACTTATTAACATTTAACCTGTAAATTTTTTCTTTCGAAGGTAATTAAATATTAATCCGAAAACAAAAAGTAAAACCAGTGGCAGTAAGATATTTAAGAGTTGCCACTTTGTTTTTTGACTTGTTATTTTTTCTTGATCTAAAAATGCCACCAAAATATCTTTGGAGCGAATGTTTATAAGTCCGTCATCATCTAATAAATAATTAACGGCGTTCAACAAAAATTCCTTATTTCCATACGTTTTTCCTGTCCATCTATCAAATCCTAATTCTTG
>CAXBHA010000834.1:0-1558 GCA_963974955.1 uncultured Yeosuana sp.
TGCAATACCTGCGGAAATGCGCCACAATGCCCTAATTGTGATGTTAGTTTAACCTATCACCAGTATAGAGACCAGTTGCGCTGTCATTATTGTGGCTATCACACCGTAATGATAAAAAACTGTATGGCTTGCGGCAGTGCAGAATTGGATAACAAAGGTTTTGGAACAGAACAGATAGAAGCTGAAGTGAAGTTATTATTTCCCGATTATAAGGTGGCGCGTATGGACTTGGATACCACGCGAGGAAAATATGGCTATGAAAAAATTATTTCGGCATTTGAACAACAAGAAGTGGATATTTTAGTAGGAACCCAAATGTTAACCAAAGGGCTGGATTTCAGAAACGTAAAATTGGTAGGAATAATGAATGCGGATAATATGCTGAACTTTCCTGATTTTAGAGCCCATGAAAGAAGCTTTCAATTGATGTTGCAAGTATCGGGTAGGGCAGGACGCACCGATATACGCGGTAAGGTTTTAATTCAAACTTATAATCCAAACCATGCTATTTTACAGCAAGTCTCAACAAATGATTATCTTGGAATGTATAAGGAGCAGATGGACGAGCGGCATAATTATAAATATCCACCAATTTATAAACAAATCAAAATTATTTTAAAGCATAAAGATTATAATAAGGTTGATACGGGCGCAATCTGGTTGGCAAAATCGTTACGATTAGTTTTTGGAGAGGCTATTTTAGGGCCTGAATCCCCACCAATTTCAAGAATTAGAAATCAATTTCATAAAAATATCTTGATAAAAATTCCCAAAAAACAATCTCTCTCAAAAACAAAAGAAGCTATTATTAAAGTTAATAACAGCTTCTCGAGTATAAAGGATTTTCGGTCGGTTAAAGTAATTTTTAATGTCGATAATTATTAAATATTATTTAAAGCATCAACAAGCTGGGTCTTTTTATTTCTACTTAAAGGAATTTCATAAGCACCAACTTCTACATTTTTACTGTTAAACCGATCAATTTTATCAAGGTTTACAATATAAGATTTGTGAATTCTTAAGAATTTATTCTCAGGTAATTCTTTTTCAAAAGATTTCATGGTCGATAAAACCACAAGGCTATTCTCTTCGGTAACTAGTTTAACATAATCACCCAATGCTTCAATCCATTTAATATCTTTGATGTAAACTTTACGTTTTTTAAGATTACTCTTTACAAAGATATGTTCACCCTCTTCTTCATTAAAATCCAGAGTCAATTTATGTTGCTCAAGTGCTTTTTCGACTGAAACGTTAAAACGTTCTCTAGTAATTGGTTTGTGTAAATAATCGGTAGCATCGTAGTTAAATGCTTTAAAAGCATATTCTGTTTTACCGGTTACAAAAATAATTTGGGGCTTGTTGTTCAATACATCTAAAAGTTCAAATCCATTTAGAACAGGCATTTCAATATCTAAAAAGATAAGGTCCACTTGATTCGTATTTAAACCATTCTTGGTTTCTAAGGCACTACTGTACTCCGCAATTAAGTTGAGGGCTGGGTGATTCTCCACTAACTTAACGATAGAGAGACGCTGTATTGCTGAATCGTCTACTA
>CAXBHA010000835.1:0-1553 GCA_963974955.1 uncultured Yeosuana sp.
AATTCTCCAACAAAGCTTCGTTACCAATTTTTAGTAATCCGCCAGTACTAAAATCCTTAAAAACTTCTTGCATGAAGTCTTGGTCTCAAATTAAAGTAAATCATTACAATAGCTAATTTAATAGACTAAAGTTTGAATTGAAATTGAGAAAAGAACAAGGTCAATTGATTATTTTTAAACAATGGAAAAGAAATCTACCGAAATTGCTATTATTGGTGCCGGAGTTAGCGGATTAATTGCGGCAATTGTTTTAGAACAAAATGGTTATTCACCAACCATCTATGAGCAATCTAAAAGTGTAGGTGGTCGTGTTAAAACCGATATGGTTGACGGTTATCAATTAGACCATGGTTTTCAGGTTTTATTAGACGCCTATCCCATGGCAAAGAAATATTTGGATTTCGAAGCTTTAGATTTACAAAAGTTTCTTCCTGGAGCTTATATATTTAAAAATAACAAAAGCGCTGTAATTGGTGACCCACTTAGAAGCTTAGGCTTATTATTCCCTACATTACTTTCAAACATTGGAAGCTTTACAGACAAAATTAAAATTCTAAGATTAAACCTTACTGTAAAGCAAAAAACTAATGAAGATATTTTTAATGAACCAGAAACATCTACACTAGTCTTTTTAAAAGCACAAGGCTTCTCAGAACAAATTATAAGGGACTTCTTTAAACCATTTTTTTCTGGAATTTTTTTAGAGCCAAACTTGGAGACCTCTTCCCGTATGTTTCAGTTTGTATATAAAATGTTTGGTTCGGGTAGTGCTGTTTTACCCGTCGCAGGAATTGGGGCTATCACAGAATTCTTATCCTCCAAACTGAATAAAACAACAATTGAATTTAATTCTACGGTTGTAAGTTGTACAGATGGCTCCATAGAATTCTCCGACGGCAAAAAAATACAAACAGATTACACAATAATAGCTACAGATGCGTCACCATTAGTTCCAAATTTAAGAAAACAAAAACTTTCTTGGCATTCTTCCGATACCTTGTATTTCACTTGTAAGACTCGTAAAATCAAAAAACCTTTAATTGGGTTAATAGCTGATCCAGGGTCATTGATTAACAATATTTTTTATCACACATCGATAAATACATTGAATAAAGGTGATGATGAGTTATTATCCGTAACCGTGGTTAAAAATCATTCCCTTAGTGAATATGAACTTATTCAAAAAGTAAAAGAAGATTTAAATACCTACTGCGACATTACTATCGAGCGTTATATAAAACATTACGAAATTAAAAGAGCGCTACCTAAACTGAACGATTTTCGGTATACCTTGTCACCAAGCGAAACACGATTGACGGAACGTACTTTTTTGGCGGGTGATTACTTACTTAATGGTTCTCTTAATGCAGCCATGACTTCTGGAGAAATGGCTGCATATGGTCTTTTAGAAGTGATATGAGCAAAAGATTTAAAATCTAACGGAAACTTTTCCTCTTAAATAAAATGGTGTACCTGGTGTAAAATGAATTTCTTCTACCGATGCGGTTTCATTGAACAATCTACTTTCGGTAGCAAACTGTGTTTCGTTCCAC
>CAXBHA010000836.1:0-1553 GCA_963974955.1 uncultured Yeosuana sp.
TTTTTCATGCAAGCTGTGCGTGTTGTGGTAGTACGCAAAGTTATTTTATGAGAGGAATGACTTTTGATGAAATTCTAAAAATTTCTGATGATTATTTAGTTTTTTTAAATCAGGTCAAAAACGAAGAAGCTATTCTTACCATTCAAACGGTTAGGCAATCCATATTGAACCTGCAGGGCAAGACACTATCCAAACTTTCCTTTGATACCAAGGAGTTTGATGAAAGTTTAAGTATTAAAGCCTATGAAAATTTTGAGTCAAGGCATTTTGCCCATTATTACTTTATAAATAAAATGCAGGTTCTCTATTTAAGAGAGGATTTTGAACAAGCCTACGAGGTTTCTTTAGTTTCCAATAGTTATTTAAAGGATTCACCGGGCATGTTACACACTGCCGAGCATTTTTATTTCAAAGCACTTATCATTTGTAGCCTCTATGAAAACGCTGGTGCCATACAGCGCCTTAAATGGAGAAGGGCCGTAAAAAGTATCCTCAACAGGTTTCATACATACAGTGAAGGATGCCCGGATAATTTTCTTCACAAGTATCAGCTTCTTAAAGGGCAATATTGTTTGATCACTAAGGATTTTTCAGGGATGGAAAAATCTTTAATACGGTTATGTGCAAGTTCAGGCACTTGCCAACTTTTTACTGGCCAAATACTATGATACCATAAAAAACAATAAACTGGCCAGTGTTTTAATGGTGGATGCGGTAGCCTGTTTTAAAGTTTGGGGTGCCACCGATCTGGCTGCTACTATAAGCAGTCAATTTAATCATCTATTTTCTTTGAACACCTCAAAACCCAACCAAAGCGTATCATCAATTGCGCCATATGAAACCGTTGGTAAAAACCTAGACCTGGAAACCATACTTAAATCTGCAGAAATAATTTCAGGTCAGATAAAGCTTCAGGATCTACTTGGTAATTTAATCAAGATCATAGTTGAAAACGCTGGGGCCCAACGAATAGTTTTGCTTCTTAAATATGAAAAAGGACTTTCAGTGCAAGGAGAATATGATACTACATCAGACGTATCAAATATTCTTTCCGCAATTCCCTTGGTTGACTATTCATCAATTTCAAAACCTCTGGTCAATTATGTATCCAACAGTTTAGAACCTGTAATACTTGATGATGCTTCAAATTCAGAGGCTTATAAAAACGATTCTTATTTTATTGCCAATGGGGTACATTCCGTACTTTGCCTTCCTTTGATCAGCCAGCGTAAACTCATAGGGGTCATCTATTTGGAGAATAATTTGGCCAACAATGTTTTTACGTTTGATAGAATAAATTTAATCATGCTTTTAAGTGGTCAAATAGCAATTTCATTAGAAAATGCATTGCTTTATGAAAGCCTAGAGGAAAAAGTAAAGGAAAGAACACATGAACTTCAATTGGAAAAGGACAAATCCGATAAATTATTATTAAACATTCTGCCTCCGGAAACAGCAGAAGAACTGAAAGCTACAGGAACCACAAAGGCCAAAAATTTTGAGGTGGTCACCATTTTGTTTACAGACTTCGTAAACTTTACGGAACAAAGCGA
>CAXBHA010000837.1:0-1552 GCA_963974955.1 uncultured Yeosuana sp.
AAACTGGTAAGAACCTTAAATGGCCAGACAAACGCTGGAATCAATACCACAAGCTCGCTTTCAAGAGATATAGTTTGGGATGGGAGAGACGATTTTGGTGATAAAATAGGAAAAGGAGTGTATATTTATAAGTTGACGGTTCATTCCGGTCTTCTAAATAAATCAGTTGAAAAAATTGAAAAACTTGTAATACTATAAAATAATTATATTTGTTTAACTAAATTTACTAGATGAAAACCATATTATTATACTTGGCAATCTTTTTTTTGATTGTAAAAAGCAATGCCCAAACGACAACTATAATTCCAAATCAAAATGACAGTAGAGCAATAACAACAGGAATGCCATTTGTATTAATAGCGTCTGATGCACGTGCAGCGTCCATGGGAGATATGGGGGTTGCAACGTCTGCAGATGCGTTCTCTCAGCAATGGAATTCGTCGAAATATGTGTTTTCTGAAACAAAATCAGGAATTGGAGTGAGTTATACGCCTTACCTAAGTAAATTGGTAAACGATATATTTTTGGGCAATGTCACCTATTTTAATCGTTTGGATGAGAAAAGTGCATTCGCTGCAAGTTTTAAGTATTTTTCTCTAGGAGATATTGAATTTGTAGCAGATGAATTTTCAACGGCATTAATTCAAAGACCCAATGAACTAACTATTGATTTATCCTATGCTTTAAGATTATCAGATCAATTTGGCATGTCTGTTGGGATGCGTTATTTACGATCAGATTTAAGGTTAGATGGTGTCGATGGTGATGCTACACCGGCAAGTACCTTTGGTGTTGACATATCAGGGTATTATCAATCTGAGGAAGAAGCTTATGCCGATTTTAATGGCCGATGGAGGATGGGTTTTGCGATTCAAAATTTAGGGCCTAAATTTAAATATGACCAAGGCGGGCAAGAAAATTTTCAACCAACAAATTTAAGATTAGGAGCAGGGTTCGATTTTATTTTTGATGATTACAACAAAGTCTCTGTAACTGCCGAAGTTGCTAAACTTTTAGTCCCAACGCCACCTATTATGGGAACGGAGTATGAATATACTGATGTAAACAGCAATGGTAAATATGATGAGGGCGTCGATGTATTAGGAAATCAAATCTCCGATGTTAATGGTGTTATTTATAAAGGGAAAGATCCAAATATCGACTTTTTGTCTGGTATTTTTCAATCTTTTGGAGATGCACCAGGTGGTTTTAGAGAAGAGTTAAAAGAATTTACCTGGTCGTTAGGCGCAGAATATGAATACCAAGACTCCTTTGCTTTTAGGGCAGGCTATTTTAATGAAAGTGCAGAAAAAGGGGCTAGAAAGTTTTTGGCATTGGGAGCTGGATTTAAATACAATGTAGTAAATATTGATTTATCTTATCTGTTTTCTGCTTCTAAGGTTCAAAGCCCGTTGGAAAACACCTTGCGTTTTTCATTGACTTTTAATATAGGAGCTGGCACATACAGTGAATATTAATTTAGCCATAAAAAATTAAATTTGAATGTCCGTAATTTGTCATAAGTCTGAAAACATAATAATTTTGTCATTCC
>CAXBHA010000838.1:0-1549 GCA_963974955.1 uncultured Yeosuana sp.
ATTAAACTTACCTTCCTCATCCCAAACCTTAACTTCCCAAGTATAACGTGTTGTTGGCTCCAATTCTTGACCATCGTAGGGTATCGCTAAAGAATTTCCATTTTCTATCTTACCTGAATCCCATGTAATCGTATTGGACTCATCAAATACAATGATTTGATATGCAGTCTGCATTTGTCCTTTTTTACTTAGGTTGGTTTCCATTTGCCAGCTAAAACGCGGAGTAACAATATCAATGCCTATTCTGAACTGTTATGGTTGTTTAAAAAAGGCTAAAGCGATTTTCGTTGAATAACATAGAATGGATTTGCTAATTCTAGTTTTTTATGCTCTAAAATTAGATTTGCGGCCTGGGCACCTAAATTGTGGAAATCTGTTGAAATTACGGTTATCCCATCCGCCAAAACTTCTTTAAGAATAGTGTCATTATATGAAATAATACCAACGTCATTCCCCAAAACAAAATTTGATGTTTTTATTTTCTTGAGTAAAATAACCAAATCGTCCTCCTTTAAATTAATATAAGCTGTATTAGGTTGTATGGTTTCAGTTTCCATATTATTCACGTTGGAAAAATCGTATAAGTATTCTCCACAAAATCTTTGAAAACCTTTTTTAATCTCCTTTGGCTGGTACGTTTTATAACCAAGTATTAACTTTATCTGTCTATATTTTTCCAATAAAGGATTGAGTTCTATTAATGCTGAGTAGATGTCATTTTCAAAATCTTGGTAAACTGTGGCTACTGAATCACCGAAACCTTCTAACTTTTTATCTAACACTATAAGTTTGTTTAAAGGAATTTCATTAATCAAAAAGGGAACCAAATCATCCCCGCCTTCGTCAAAATGTGGAATGATTACATAATGTGTTATTCTCATAAATAAAAAAATCTACAGTAGCATTTTCTCCTATAGTTTTGGCAAATGAATCGTATATCAGTTTTTTATGGGCACTTAGCTTATTAAACAATAAAAATACCCTTGCTTTTAATTTTAATCGATCATTCTTAATATAATATCCTTTGCCAGGTACTGAATCGATTATTTTTCTAGTTTTTAAATCATCGTAAGCACGTACAATAGTATCCCTTGAAATATCAAATTGATTAAGCAATTGATTTACAGATGGTAATTTATCATTTAGCTTAATCTGGCCATTTTCTATTCCTGTCAATATTGAATTTATAATCTGCTTATATTTAGGAATTTTGGAATGTTCATTAATGTCAATTAATTTCAGCATACGACGAAGATTTGTGATAGTACCTAACAGTACAGAACACTTATTTGATTGTCAATGTATATGTTTGAGGTAATAATATCCGAAAATAAGTAGAAATATGAATACAAAGACCTTTAAACATGTAGATTTCCTGTGGGACGAAAAGAAAGCAGATGCATTAGGAGACGATCAGGTTGCACTTTTCCTATACCGATCCAATATTCTTGGAGCAGATTTACGGATTACCAATTACGGTGGTGGTAATACAAGCTGTAAGACAATGGAAAAAGACCCTTTAACCAACAAGGAGGTTGAGGTTATGTGG
>CAXBHA010000839.1:0-1545 GCA_963974955.1 uncultured Yeosuana sp.
TAGTAAAAAAAGATTTAGAATAATTATGAAAGAATGCTGTAAAGACGGTTGTCATCATACAACAAAAAAGTCTAACGTCAAAAAATGGTTCAATTATATAGTGTATACAATACTGGCCCTAATAGTTGGTGGTGCGTTGGTGCTTCAATTATTCAGTTAAGGGAATACGTTAAATGGCTATAGAGAACACAATAGAAACATCTGAAAACACGGGTTTTTACAAACAACTTTTTAAAAAGGTTTTGCTTACTGCAATTGTGGTCATTGCAATATCCTTAAGTTATGCATTATGGACCGGTACAGATTCCGATAGCCTATTCCTGCCTACCTTAATAGTGGGTTTAGCATTGGTCAAAACCATTTTTATAGTAAGGCTCACGTTCATTCAGTTAAGTAAAATAATAAGTGAAAGTCATCAGCTTACCCACGTTCTGTCTTTATTTGGCGTGTTAATTATTTTCATTGTTCTTTCTTTTTCAGCAGATTATCAAGCATTGTATATTTTAAATCCAGAAAATTTTAAATCCACTACACCACTCAATAGTTCATTTTTTCTACAATTTTTTGAGTTTATATATTTCAGCTTAATTACTTTTTCATCAGTTGGATTTGGTGATATAGTACCTGTAACTATTTCTGGCAAAGTTTTAGTGATGATGGAAGTTTTTTTAAGTTTTTTGGTGCTGGTATTTGGCATTGCCAACATTAATAGAATTCACGTCAATTAATAACCTTTTAAAAGCAAAAATCATGAAATGCCATTAACAATTTGCAAACCTCCCGATGGCTCCTATCGGGACGATAGTTGGAAGGCAAAAAAAAATCGTGCTACAATTTAACATCTCGCTGAATTTCGTAAATTTAGGAAATGAAAAAACAGAGGATTTATTTGGACACGTCAATTTTCGGCGGATTGCACGACGAAGAATTCAAAGATTATACGGAACCATTATTTGAGCGGATTAAAAAATCTGAATTTGAAATAATTTACTCAAATATTACGGAACATGAACTGGAAAATGCGCCTGACCGAATAAGAGCAACGGTTGACTTGCTTCCTAAAAATTCGACTGATTATGTAAAATCGGATGTAGAATCAGCAAATTTGGCAAAAAGATACATCGACGAAGGAGTGGTTGGTCCGACATCATATGCTGATTGTTTGCATATTGCTTTGGCAACAATACATAATGCGAACATTTTAATAAGCTGGAATTTTAAACATATCGTAAACGTAGTAAGAATAGTAGGTTACAATTCCGTAAATATTGTGGAAGGCTACAAGCCAATAGATATTCGTTCACCAAGAGAATTATTGAATTATGAAGACTAAAGAAAAAAATACAAAAAAACCCTTTGATGCCGTAAAATTTATGCGTGAACAAAGGGACAGAATTTCAAAGGACATAATGAATTTAAGTCCAGAAGAAATTGTAAAATATTTTGAGCAGAAACAAAACAAAAAGCGGATAAAGCCCAGAGCCTAACACCGTAAGCTATGGCTTGGTCTGTGCCCACTTGGAAAATCCTGCGGATTTTCCAGAG
>CAXBHA010000840.1:0-1544 GCA_963974955.1 uncultured Yeosuana sp.
TGGCCTCTAATACATCCACTTTAATCAACTCCTCCTCCTGCAAAATATGATCAATATTTTCTTCAATGCCCGACTTTATCCCATAGCTTTTCTTACCATGGATCATTTCAGGGTGAGGCAATAAGGCAAGTTCAAGGTATTGACCTTCTGCTAAGTCCAGAAAGGCTTTAAGTTGATCATCTGATAGGTAGGCAATAATTTGAACACCTTCCTTTAATTCAAGTTTCACATCTTTAGTGAAAGGAATGGTTGAAGCCAGATTTGAACCAAAATTTGGTACAATCTGGTTTTCTACAAAATCTTTTTCCTTACTATCAAATAAGAGTATCCTCCTTTTCATTTATACTTGCTTACAGTAAAATTATTCAGTAAAAATTCATTTAGCAAAACTCGGATTAAACAAAACCTGTCAAGTTTAAAACCCTATCCTATTTGGAATATTCAATGTACTGAATAGGATGCATTATTCAACACCAATTCGATTCCAACTTGAGGAGATAGCTTAAAAGAGAAAAAGTGACAATTAGAAATTGACCACGCAAATACTGCTCCAACTTTATCTGGTTTAGGAATGGCCATATTGCCTTCCTATTCTTACTATAAAAGTAATTATTGCTATTGTAAAACAATGAAAAGATTTGAATTTTCAAATAATTATAAATCAAAAGATGGCAGATAAGACGATTTACCCATAAAGTAAAAAAATCAAGTAAAAGTCCATTTTTTATTTAAGATATTTTTCCACAATTTTGTTACCCCCTAAAAAAGGAGTATTCACAATTTTTCAACTTTCGGTTAAAATAAATTCAATGAATTCAGAGGCTAATGCTATATGGACTGAATGTTTGCGGGTAGTCGAAAAGCACGTCAATGAGCAGAGTTTTTCAACTTGGTTTAAGCCAATTATCCCTGCGAGAATCGATGGTTCTGTCCTCACTATTCAAGTTCCCAGTCAATTTTTTTACGAATGGTTGGAAGACAACTATGTGGAAGTATTGAAATTAGCCATAAAAACCATATTGGGGGCGAATGGAAAATTAGAATACGCGGTAGTAGTAGACAAGGGCAATTCACAAAACCAGCCTTATATGGTAAGTTACCCTCAAGGGGTGAATAGTCCTGCGAATGCCAAGAAAAAAGAAAATCTTGCTTCTGCTCACAGTCCATTTGACTTGTCCAGTTTGGATGAACAAACAACGCTTCAATCCAACCTAAGTGCCAACTATACTTTTACTTCTTTTATTGAAGGAGATTGTAACCGACTGGCAAGATCTGCCGGATTTGCGGTAGCCAATAAACCGGGAATTACTTCTTTTAATCCATTAATGGTTTATGGGGGAGTAGGACTAGGAAAGACCCATTTGGTACAGGCCATAGGTAATGAAATCAAAAATGGGCCGGATGACAAATTTGTATTGTATGTTTCCTCTGAGAAATTTGTCAACCAATTTATGGATGGCATTAAAGACGGTAATATAAAGTCCTTCACTAATTTTTACATGCAAGTGGATGTATTAATTTTTGACGACATTAAATTTTTGGCA
>CAXBHA010000841.1:0-1544 GCA_963974955.1 uncultured Yeosuana sp.
TGGAGAGGTCGGAACTGCCTTTTTCGGCAGTTCCGGGTGAGGCAAAATATAAAATCTCAAGAAATTTTTATTAAAAACCCATGAGTAAAGCCTGTTTGCCATGGTATGGCAACTTGCCCAAATTAATGCGCCTCTACTAAAGATTTTGTGATTCTAACCGAGGCTATTTTTGATGCCATAATGCCTAATACCGAAATGGTTAAAAAGACAATAACAAAATTTTCGGACTTAATAGTAACTGGATAAGGCAAGGTTGAGGTGATCATCACTATATCAAAAATTTTCTGCATAATGACGATACTTAAACCGATTAATAAGCCAATAATTCCACCAAACAGGGTCATTAAGCTTCCTTGATAAAAGAATATGCGCCTTATTTCTTTTAGGGTTGCACCCAGATTAAATAGTGTATGGAGTGTTTTTTTCTTGTCTAGAATCATCATAATAATGGAACCAATCACATTAAATAGGGCAATTATTAAAACCAGCGTGAAAATTAAGTATACGGCTAGGTTTTCAGTATTCAGCATTTTATAGAGCGCATCGTTAAGTTGTGCTCTGTTTTTTATTATGACCCTATCACCTAGAATTGCTTGAATTTTTACCCTCACAACATCTTCATCTGCACCTGTAACTAATCTAAATTCCAAACCCGTAATTTGATTTGGTTTATAATTTAATAGTTGTTGTGCCAAATCTATAGAGCTGTAAATGTATGTATCATTAATTTTTTCATTAATATCAAAAACACCCACATTGATGGCTTTAATCGAGTTAAAAGCATTTTTTGTAGAGGTGATTTGCCCTTTACCAGGCTTAGGAACATAAATGGATAAGGCTTTTGAATAGTCTAGAATGCCAAGAGATAAATTGTTTGAAATACCCCAACCCACCACCACTTGATGGGCATCTTGAGCAATCCAACTACCTTGTACAATCACCGAATCTATATTGGTAACACTTTGAAACGATTCATCAACACCTTTAAGCGTTACAATATCATTTTTATCATTGATGGCCAACACAACGCGTTCTTCAATAATTTTTGAGTACAACGCTATGTCCTTTAACTCTTTTAATTTGTTGGTATCTTCCTGGGTCAAGACAAAAGATTTTCCAAGAGCAGTTTCGGCTTTTAAATCGGGGTCTACAATACTTGAAAACAGCAGTGTATAATCTTTCAAGCCTGCAAAGCCAGATAATACGATAAACAGAGAAGCGGAACCCAATACCACGCCGATTGCCGCAATAATGGTTATAAAATTAATAGCATTGTTACCGCTTTTTGAGTGTAAGTAACGTTTTGCTATATATAATGAAACATTCATAAACTATAATATTATGAAAAAATAAATTTTTATATGAATGTTCAAGCCGACCATTAAAAAACAATAAAATTAACGGGTTAAAAATTCAATTACGATTTTTTGCGTTTGTCTAAAATACTGGGATCTTTTATAGGGTTGTCTTGTCCTTTTAAGGATTGGTCAATTTGATCCATATATTCCAACGAATCGTCAATAAAAAACTCTAATTGTGGCATG
>CAXBHA010000842.1:0-1542 GCA_963974955.1 uncultured Yeosuana sp.
TGTTTGGTGCTATCCATAACTAATCTTGCTGCAAGTATGGGGTTTTTAATATGGTTTACCCCTGCAACGGCACCACAATTTAAAGTACTCCCATCCATAATAGAAGCATCCATTTCTTGATTACCTTCACTATTATAAACAGCCCCTTTGCCCGCATTAAAAAGAGGTGAATCTTCCATAACATTAATGGCCGCTTGCACTGCGTCCAAAGAAATTCCGTCTTTTTCGAGTACTGCATATCCGGCATCAAGGGCTTCTTGTAATTTTTTTGAATAGGCTTCTTGCTGCTCAGCATTTAAATTTTCTCTAGTAATACCGCCAGCTCCTCCATGAATAACAATGGCGAAGGAATTGGGTTCTCTTTTAATGGGGAATTCATATTTTGTGATCTTTTTTTCACACGAAACTAATAGTAGTAGCGCGATGAGAATCGTACTTAATTTTTTCATGATATCTATTTTATTATTACTCCTTAATACTACATAAATTTTGAGAAAAATATGGCATTCATCAGCAATTTATTGGTGCCATACCAAAAGCCTCTAAAGTTTGTATTATCTGTAAATACAATCACTTTGCCTTTGCCTAAAGGTTTTACTTGAAATGGGACCGAGTTTTTCAACATTTCCAAGTTTGGTTTAGAAATATAACCACTTAATTGTGGATTTTCTGTGTATTTTATTGGATTATTATAACTTAAACTATCGGGCTTAATAAAAATAGCCGTATCTCTAAACATTGGTAATTTATCTTTTTTAAAGCCAAAATTTATAGGATGAGATCGATCTATTTTGGTTTCAAAAATAGCACCCGAGATATCCTGTGCCCCCTTAAAATCTTCTTTTTGCTCAAATGCAATATTTTTGGCTTTTATCTGAGTTTCTTCGAAATTTAATTTAATAAACTTATTTTCTGATAACCATTTTACAGCATTTTTATAACCAATAATTGTCCCTCCATCCTTCACCCAAGTCATTAATTTAACAATTGCAGACTCGTCAAGTTTCATTTTAGTGCTAGGAACAATTATGGTTGTATATTTAGAAATATCCGTGCTCTTTAGATACTCTAAATCTAATTTGGTGATATTCATCTCGTATCGCTGATCAAATAAATGCCAAATTTCACCACTATCATACGATGTTATATCATTTCCAACCAACATAGCCACCTTTTGCTTGTTAATAGTTTTAAAATTTGAACTTCCCAAATCAATACCTAGAGTTAAACCAGTACTAACACCTGATATATTTACGTGGCTCATTTCAGCCACTTCTTTCATGACATCATATAATTCAGATTCTGAAATATTTTGATTTTGAACAGGAATTAAGATGGTTCCATAATCAAATTGTTCGCCATTTAACAAAAATGGTTGTAACCCAAGTTTTACTCTAATATCTTTTAAAAATATTTTATTTAACGCTTTTGGTGTATAATATTCATTCCAATTCATAAGGTAGGCATAACTACTTTTAGCAGATACTTGACCTTTTTCAAGTTCAACATGCTCAACCATTTCACCAATATTTTGTGTGGATT
>CAXBHA010000843.1:0-1539 GCA_963974955.1 uncultured Yeosuana sp.
TTAACAACTGGCGCTGTTGTTGCTGCTTTTATTGGAGCTTATGGAGCATTTGATGAAACTGCGCCAATCCTCATGGTTAGTGAAATATTTTATCATGACAGTACCTTGTATTTTGCCATTATTTCAGGATTGCTCTTTTCAAAAGTTTTAAAACCTAAAGGCTATTATCGGTTTTATAAAAATAAGCTTAAACATATTGTGCTACCTTATTTAGTAGTTACTCTTGTGCTCACATTAATTAAGATAAAATTTTATTATGTGTATGGCTTTCAGGAAAGTATAGTCTTTTATTTTTCAAACGTCATTAAAAACCTTATCTTTGGAAAGGCCAATTTTGCACTTTGGTATATTCCGGTTTTGATATTTCTTTATTTTGTAACCCCAATTTTAGAATTCCTTCAAAAAAAGAACCAATTAACAAAAGTATTGTTCTTTTTAATCCTAGTGATGCCTCTTATTGTTTCTCGTGTACAAGTGTTGACAGAGTATGTTTTAAGCATGGAAACCATGCTCTATTTTATGGGTGCTTATGCTTTTGGCATGTATTTAGGAACAGATTTAGATGAGAAGTTACAACTTATTAAAAAGTATAAGAAGATCATTGCTGGGATTGCGATTATTAGTACTGCAGTCTTATTTTATTTCTATTATAATGAAATAGATATGATTGGAAAGGTCTCTTTAAAAGAATCGTTTTTTTATATTCAAAAAATAGGTTTTGCACTTATCTTACTTATGTTGTTTAAGCGACTTGATGATAATCAGCCACAGTGGCTAAACCCAATCGCAACAGGCTCGTTTTTTATCTATTTTATACATGCCTCAATATTATATGCAATAACACCACTATTTCTATTTATCCTTCACGCGACTAATTTCACACCTTTGAATGTTGTTGTGGCTGCTTTGATACTTCTTTTAGTAACTATTGGTATTAGTATGTTATTTGTTCAAATTTGCAACAAATTATTTGGAAACTATTCAAGGATGATAATAGGTGCTTGATTTTTGAATAAAATAATCGAATAAAAGCGCTATAAAAAGTAAAGGATATTACATTTAGCCTCAAAATCCATTTTGAGCCCTCTAAAGCTTTTTGATGTTATTTTTAAAACAAACTAAAAAATTAATAGCATTACAATGAAAATCAATTGAATGTCCGTATTCATTCATAATACCATTTTTGTCATTCAGAATGGAGTGAAACGAAATGAAGAATCCATTAAAATCAATGCGGTTCCTCCTTTGTCGGAATGACAAAATTATTATATTTTCAGACTTATGACAAATTACGGACATTCAAAAAATTAAACAACGTATTTCAACGAATCATATATTGGCAATCACTATTGGATTGGTGTTTATGGTTTGGAGGATTGAAATTTTTCAATCATTTAAGTCCTGCCGAGGATCTGGCAAAAAACACCGTGCAGATGTTAACCTTTGGGTTTATCCCTTCAAATATTTCAATTATATTATTAGCTGTCTGGGAAACATTGATTGGTGTCCTATTAATATTAAATGTATTTAGAAAACCAG
>CAXBHA010000844.1:0-1533 GCA_963974955.1 uncultured Yeosuana sp.
CTTGATGGTAATATTTATTGATTTCATCATCAAAGGCATCAAAACCTGTGGAATAGGTGGGAGCAGGTATTCCTACCTTGGCAAAGCTGACATTATCGCTGCGATCAAAGAGGCCTTCTTCCGGTGCTACCTCATCAATATCCAAAGCTTTTAACCCAAAGGTCTTAGCACCTTTAATCATTTTGTTTTTAGCAGTAGTACGGTTTAACCCGGCAATCGTAGCTAAGCTTGTATTATTGTAACCGCCGCCGTCTGTATTGAAACAATAAATCATTTGATGTAATGGTATAACTGGGTTTTCTACATAATACCTACTACCTAAAAGTCCTAATTCTTCACCTGTAAATAAAATAAATAGAGCTGAGCGTTTGGTAGGATACTTGGATAAATTTTCTGCCATTGATAAAACTGCTGTGGTTCCAATAGCGTTGTCTCTGGCGCCATTGTAAATACTATCACCTTTTGCATCGGGTGTGCCAATACCAATATGGTCATAATGGGCAGAATAGATAATATACTCCTCCTTTAGTTTTGTATCCGTTCCTTCCAATACTCCAATTACGTTTTGCGTTTTTAGTATTTCATTTTGGATTCCCGTACTCTTTATTTTTATTGGTATGGATTCGTTTCCAAGTTTTGCTAAGTTTTCGGGAGAAGTCTGTACCCATAAAAAAAGCGGTAAAGGTTCTTTTTCACTTTCTGTTAAACTCATACGCTCCTCGAAAGCATGCTTAAAACGTGGCCATAAAGCAGTATCAAAAGAACCAACTTCAATTAAACCCCTTGCACCATTCTGTATTGCTAGTTCCCGTTTAGGTGCTCTACTACGTAGGGCAGGTCTCAATTCATTATTTTCTGGAGTACCAGCCTTTACAATAATTATTTTACCTTTTACATCTTTGCCTTTATAATCTTCTTCAAGACCATAATTAAGATAGATGGCATCCTCTTCACTATTAATGGCATCTACATCAAAAGCAACCACTTCAGGATAGTTTTGTCCACCAAATGAAAGTTCTATGTCTTCGGACAAAAAGTAATGGTGCAAATCTAAATATTGATAGTACGTTCCATTTTTGGGGTTTGGCTTAACACCATATCCTCTTAAAGTGTTGGCTAAGTATGATGCGGCTATTTTCAATTCTGGAGAACCGGTAGCGCGTCCTTTTAATGCATCATCTGCCAAAAAGTAAATATGGCCCTCAATTTCGTTTTTATTAACGGTTTCCTCGGCTATTTCTGAATCTGTCTGAGCAAAAATCAGAGTGGTCAAGCATAAAGTTGTAAGAAGTAGTAAAGGTTTAATAGTATTCATTATATGGGATATTTGATATTAGTTTTAAATAATACATTTAAGTGTTATTGTGGTGTATTCTTATAGTTACATAATTCTTAACACCCCATAATAAACTGCTGTTAATAGCAGTAGTACAAGGCTAATAGCTAAAAAAAATATGGATCGTTGAACGTTTCTAAACTTCCAAGCGGCTATTTTTGAGTTGATATAGATTTGTTCTCCTAATTGCTCAAAAA
>CAXBHA010000845.1:0-1533 GCA_963974955.1 uncultured Yeosuana sp.
AGGTATGTTCGGATAAGGCATCCTCAAAATATTTAAGTGTTTTACTGACCAGAATTTTTTGTTTCTCCAAATACAGCTCCGTGTAATTGTCATCTGCTTTGCAATACAAAATATCCGCCACATTCAATACCTGAAAGCCATCTTGTTGTGGAAGGGTAATCTTCCCATCTACCCTCCCCATTTTAGGGGTAAGGACCCTGTCTTCCATTATTTTCTCCTTTTCCCTTATCTCTGTGACGTAATCCACCGCCTTAATAAGTTCATCGGGCAGTTGATCCAACAAATCAAAAGCATTGCCAAATGGCATTTCAACATCCAGGAACACTAAGTCCAGCTCATTGCTATTGATCAGGTCCAGCCCTTCCTTGATGGTTGCTGCCTCCCCCACCAAATTAACAGTGGGACAATATTTTTTTAAATAATTGCGTAAAATTTCCCTGCTATTTAATTCGTCTTCAACAATTAGGGCATTTAACTTCATTCTTTGCTGATATAATACGTTATAACTCCATAAGCATTGGGTCCCGAAAGCCTATGCATACTTGTTTTTTTATCGGTCTCTCCTAATTGTAAAGACCACCTTTGTTCCCGTGCCATTTGATTCCAGATCGGAAATAACAACATCTACCTTGTCCTTGTGCATATCGTTCAATATTTCTATTCTCTTTTTGATATTGCCCATTCCTTTGGATTTTTGTTTTTTCTGATTTTGGGTTTTTATTTCGGCCGATTTTTTTCTACCAATCCCATTGTCGGAAATAACTATCTCCAAGGCCTGCTTATCTTTTTGTTTAATTTCCAATTTTAAATAACCCTTGTCATCCCTATACCGCAACCCGTGCCATATAGCATTTTCAATATAAGGTTGCAACAGCATGGGCGGTATCTGAAAAGCATCAATATCAATATTGTCATCTACAATTATCGTGTAATCGAATTTATCCGCAAAACGGGAATGCTCCAACTTGGTATACAATTCCAACAATTCCAACTCCTTGGATAACGGAATAAAGTCCTCGTCCGAATTTTCCAAAACAGACCTCATCAGGGTCGAAAAATCGCTTAAATATCTATTGGCACTTCTTTCATCACTTTTGGCTATAAAGTTATTTACCGAATTTAAGGCGTTAAAAATAAAGTGTGGATTCATTTGCGACCTTAGCGATTTCAGTGCCAATAAATTATTGGCCAATTTTTGTTGCTTATTGCTCCTGTAAAAAAAGTAGGCGGCCAACCCCATCAAAAGCATTCCAAATACTAAGGAATAAATGATCCAATTTTGACGTTTTATGCTTTCCTCTACCAATTGTTGTTCTGTAAGTGCCAGACTGTATTTACTTTGGGAAAGTTCCCGCTCCTGTTCCAACCCGGATATTCTGCTTTGCTGGGAAGCAATCTCCCTATTAAAACGGGCCGCTCTGGCTATTTCCTGTTCCTTTCTAACATACAAGGTATCTACTACAGCCACATATTCCTGATAGGTTTCCAAAGCTTTGGTATAATCGCCCTTATATTTATAAACTTCCGATAATT
>CAXBHA010000846.1:0-1532 GCA_963974955.1 uncultured Yeosuana sp.
GACCGTCTGCAGGGCTGTGGGCATGCATGTAGGGAGCAGAAAGTTTAACCCATTTAATGGAAAAGAAAACTGAGTCAGGCTATCTAGAAATTCTAAGGCATAGAGAAATTTAACGTTACTTATTTTTTGCCAATTTATACCAAGTAAAATAATCAGCGGGTGAATTTCTAATTGAACTTGGTCATCTAAGGATGCCATTCAAAGCAATGAAAAGAACGGAATTACGAGAATATTCTTTTACAATGATAGTTCGAACCCTGCCAACCAATTCAAAGAAGACCCTGAACTTTGGGGTGATTACTTCGAAAAATCGAAAAAACTATCAAACCCAAACTGTACTATTGAATATTGTTTATTGATAAACTAAAAAAAAAATATTATTTGGAACTAGGATTGAGTAGTTACCATCTTAAAATTTAGCTCTTTTTTCTTACGGTCTAAAGTGGTTTTAAAGTAGTTTCGATTCTCGTAATTCTCTTTAAATCTCTTTTGAGCACTTTTAATTTCATCTTTAGAAAGATTTGATTTTTCAAGTTTTCCTACCTTGGGATGCAATGCTGTCAAAAAAAGGGAATCGTTGATCTCAATAATATAATAATAAATCCGAAACCCACCCTGCCTTCAATTCTCTTTTTGATAAATGGATTAGGAGAAGAGCAATTTAATCTTTTTCCATGGTAACTATTATTGCCATTGTTTATACCATCAAAAAAATCGAATAACTCAGTGTTGAGATTTTTGTAACTACTTTTTTAGATAGTTTATAGATTTTGATCTTTTACTTGTGGGATACAAAAAAAAAATCATTTAGAAATTTGATATTTGTTTATCCAGATCGTTAAAATCAGAGTCAGTTCTTAACTCAAAAAAGATCATTTCTGTATCCACAATATTCTCTTCTAACAATTCTATCTCGTCCCTAAACTTTGACACTGTAGAAGGACAATCTTGGTCAATCTTACCTTCCTCCATGGCTTTCAAATCATTTTTAAAACCAGAAAGCATTCCCCTACTAATGTGTAGGATCGAACTCACTTTTTGTAGTGTATCATCGTTCGAAGTGGTTTCTATCCACGTTAATTTTTCAAGTTGAGAAGAAACCACTTCCATTAACTGAACCTTTTGATCGATTATATTAATGAAATCGGTAATTGTGTCCAAATAATGGTTTAAGACCTGCTGATAGCGAATATCCAAGCCTCGCGCTTTCAATGAGCTTTCTCCAATTTCATCAAAAGCACCTCCAATTGTTGGGTTTAATGTTTTGCTCATGGATTTATAAGTTAGTATAAAAAGATTAAAGTCAATAAAAGCCTTAATTTTCAATCCATTGCGTAGTTATTTTCGCAACGTAACTTCACAAATATGGTAATCTTATTGTCACAATACAATACTTTTTATACGACAAATTGTTAATATTTAACGTTTATTTCTCAGGCTTTATACCCATAAATGATTGATTTTTTTTTCAATTTTTATTACTGTCGTCCGACTAAATTATCAAATTTAAAATAAAGTGGTCATACTAAATT
>CAXBHA010000847.1:0-1528 GCA_963974955.1 uncultured Yeosuana sp.
TTAAGTCGGTCGGACATGCCTTGGAAGATCTGGCTGCGGCTACCTATTATTACAACATGTTCCAAAATATGCGATAATGGCGTAGGCTAAATAGTATTTTATCAGGCAAAACCGTTGACTACCTTATCCAACCTATTAAAAGTAAATTAAATATGCATTAGAGAACTTTTGAGCAGAATATTGCAATATATAAGGCGTAGATCATTCTAATACGGACTTACTAAACCCAATTTGGTCGAAATCATTACATAGTAATTGAACAATGAATCCAATGACTTTTTTGGCCTCATATGAAAATAACTATTTGGATTCAGAAATATTAATCAATTCAATATATTAGCAACAAGTTATACTTCTTTTCTATCATCATCTAAACAATTCAATTTTCACATAATATTATTTTCCAATTTACAAAGGATGTTTTTGTATTGTTAAAATGAAATACACCAAGCTTTATTTTTTGCTATTCATGCAGATAATAACGTATCTTATCCAAAATATTTGACTCCTAATTGTGTTAATATTAAATCTGCATCTTTTTCCTGACCTATGATACTATGGTTTTTAATTCAATAGAGTTTTTTATTTTCCTAGGAATAGTATATGGATTGTATTGGGGTGTATTTAAAAACCACCTGAAAATGCAAAACTTGTTATTTCTAATTGCGAGCTATGTTTTTTACGGCTGGTGGGATTGGCGTTTTTTATCACTTATTTTATTAAGTACAACTGTGGACTACTTTGTAGGAATACAAATTGATTCAACCGAAAAACCCTTAAATAGAAAATACTGGCTTTGGGTAAGCGTAGTATTTAACTTGGGATTACTTGGTTTTTTTAAATACTATAATTTTTTTATTAACTCATGGTTGGAAATGTTTTCAACGCTTGGCTATGATATTAAGAGTACCTGGACGCTCCAAATCCTATTGCCTGTAGGTATTTCATTTTACACCTTTCAAACTATGTCATATTCGTTTGATATATATTATAAAAAGTTAAAACCAACAAAGAACTTTATATACTTTGCTACTTTTGTGAGCTTTTTTCCACAGTTGGTTGCAGGGCCCATAGAGAGGGCTTCCAATCTACTTTCTCAAATAACCAATCAACGAAATTTTATGGGGTTTATTTAAGAAGATAGCCATTGCGGATTCATTAGCTCCAATCGTTGATGATGTGTTTGCCAATTCTTCCGGTTACCCCGCGTCAACATTAATTTTAGGTGTAGTATTATTTAGTTTTCAAGTCTACGGTGATTTTAGTGGCTATTCGGACATCGCAATTGGTACAGCAAAACTATTTGGAGTTGAATTGAAGTCCAATTTTAAATTTCCTGTTTTCTCCCGAAATGTAGCTGAATACTGGCAACGTTGGCATGTATCTCTTTCTACTTGGTTCAGACATTATGTGTATATACCTCTTGGTGGTTCTCGTTCAAGTAAGTTAATTTCAGTAAGGAATATTTGTATAGTTTTTCTTATTAGTGGATTTTGGCATGGTGCGAATTGGACCTTTATTTTTTGGG
>CAXBHA010000848.1:0-1526 GCA_963974955.1 uncultured Yeosuana sp.
GAATGACAGAATTATTATATTTTCAGACTTATGACAAATTACGGACATTCAAAAAGAGATTACATTAATGCAATAATTATGTTATGCGTAGCTTTTCCATATTTACTATTTTACTATTATGTTTAGCAATATTACTTGTTGATATCATTGCTTTTCATTGGTTGCAATCTATAACAACACTTATAACTTCACCCCTTTTAAAAACAATTATCCATATTCTTTTTTGGGTTTTTACCGTTGGTTTAATAGCTGCCATTATCATTCTAAAAATCACCTTGGATGACATTAATCCAAAACGAAAACATCTGCTTATATCTTCATTATATGGGATTACAGTGGCCTCCTTTATACCCAAAATTATATTTGTGATATTTATCTCATTGCTATTTTTTACAAGAACTATGTTTCCTGAAAAAGTATCGATCTTAATAGTCCCGATTATCGGGCTGTTTTCAGGTTTCCTTCCCTTTATCGTTATTGTTTATGCTATTTTTAAGGCTGTATATCATTTTAAAATATACCGCCATAAAATAGAGTTTCATCATTTACCACAATCGTTTGAAGGATTAAAAATTGTTCAAATATCAGATTTACATATTGGAGGTTTTAATTATCGTTTTAAAATTCTAGAACGAGCTGTAAAACTAATTAATGAATTAAAACCCGACCTTATTTTCTTTACAGGAGACCTGGTTAATAATTACGCATGGGAGCTTATAGGTTGGGAAAACGTTTTAACCAAGTTAGAAGCAAAAAAAGGAAAATATGCCGTTTTAGGCAATCATGATTATGGCGATTATAGTACATGGAATTCCGTTAAGGAAAAGAAAGAAAATTTCAATTCCATTAAACAGTTTTACAAAAAAACAAACTTTAAGTTATTGCTCAATCAATCAAACACCATTGAAATCAACCAAGAAAAAATAGCTGTTATAGGTGTTGAAAATTGGGGCAAACCACCTTTTAAAACATATGGTGATTTAAAAGTATCAATAAAAAATATTGAACATGTCCCTTTTAAAATATTACTCTCACATGATCCATCACATTGGAGTGAAGAAATAATTAATAAAACGGATATTGCACTTACCCTTTCTGGACACACCCATGGGATGCAACTAGGGTTTAACTATAAAAAAATGACATGGAGCCCTATACAAATAAAATACAAACATTGGGCTGGTTTGTACAAGCACAAAAACCAGTACTTATATGTTAATCGTGGTTTAGGCTGGTTAGGGTTTCCTGGAAGAATAGGTATGCGCCCAGAAATAACACTCATAGAATTATGTTGTAGAACATAACAAAATTAAGAAAGCCTTGAACTGATTTATATCATTGAATTAGTGACAAATAATAAATATTTTGGTGTAAATCCCAAACGGGAAAGCACAATAGATTGAAAGTTACATTATTTATTCTTTCATTTTGTTGAATTAGAAAACAATTAATCACGCCTAATGAAAAAAAATTTGAATGTCCATATTCATTCATAATACCATTTTTGTCATTCAGAATGGAGTGAA
>CAXBHA010000849.1:0-1526 GCA_963974955.1 uncultured Yeosuana sp.
TAATGACAATGGTAGGCATTATTTCGCTTGCCGGAATTGTGGTCAACAATGGTGTTGTATTGCTGGATTATGCACAACTGTTGGTAGATAGAAAAAAGAACGAATTGGAGGTCGATGCCGATGATTATTTAGAAATTGAAGATTTGTTTGAAAGCATAGTAAAGGCGGGCAAAGCACGTTTGCGGCCAGTTTTATTAACAGCAATCACTACGATTTTGGGATTAATACCATTGGCCATTGGATTAAATATTAATTTCTTTACGTTTTTTAAAGATTTGAACCCGAACATTTATATGGGAGGAGACAATGTTGTGTTCTGGGGGCCATTGGCCTGGACCGTTATTTATGGTTTATTGGTAGCAACCTTTTTAACATTGATTGTTGTCCCTGTACTGTTTTTCCTTTCCATGAAATTCAAAATGTGGCTTCGAAGTAAATTAAACTCTGAATCAACTTTGGTGGAAGATATAAGTTAACGTGAATAATGGATAAGAAAAAAGGTGTTTTATATTTTTATTAATGACTGATTTTCAGTATATTAATAGTATAAAAACACCTCAATGCTTAGAGATAAAGTTACAGAATTCTTTGTAAAATTGGACGATTTTCACAAAGAATTTACTTCACAATTAGAGAATCGTCCCAAATTACAGGATTCTACAGTGAAACGGCGTAACCGTAAAGGGAAACTATCGGATTCTGAAATGATGAGCATCCATCTTTTGTTCCATTTTGGGCAGTTTGCTAATTTCAAACACTTTTACCAACAGTATGTGTGCAAACATTTAGAGGATCTGTTTCCAGATTTGGTCAGTTATGAACGTTTCAATGCTCGCCAAGAACGGATTATGTTACCCTTGATGCTGTACTTAAAGTATAGAGGGTTGGGGAAATCAAGGGGCATCAATTATATTGATTCCACATTGTTGCGCGTATGCCATATCAAGAGAGAAAAGCAGAATAGAGTGTTCAAGGATATCGCAGAAAAAGGGAAATCCACCATGGGCTGGTTCTTTGGTTTCAAGCTCCATTTGATTATCAATGACAAGGGGGAACTTTTATCTTTTTACCTTACCAAGGGAAACGTTGATGACAGAAATATAGAGCTTATGACCGCCATGACCAAAGAGGTCTTTGGCAAGCTATTTGGAGATAAGGGCTATATATCCAAGGCCCTTTCCGAGCTTTTGTTCCAAGATGGCATACAGCTGATTACCAAAGTAAGGAAGAACATGAAGAAACAAAACCTGTCTGATGTGGACGCCATCCTCTTAAGAAAGAGGGCTTTGGTGGAGTCAGTCAATGATGAACTCAAAAACATCTGCAAAATTGAACATACCAGACATCGTTCTGTCAAAGGGGTTTTTGTCAATATCGTTGCGGCTTTGGCTGCTTATTGTTTTTTTCCTAAAAAGCCTTCCCTAAACATAACGCCTATTGAATCTAATCAACTTTGTTTGTGGGCGGCTTAAACATTATTCACGTTAAGTTAATCCGAACCAAGCTAAAATAAAAAAGAGGCTGTC
>CAXBHA010000850.1:0-1526 GCA_963974955.1 uncultured Yeosuana sp.
GCTTCAATGGGTTCCATTATATTGTCGGCCGGTACAAAAGGGAAACGCTTTATTCAACCACATGCACGAGTTATGATTCATCAACCTAGTGGTGGTGCTAGTGGACAAGCCAGTGATATTGAAATTACGGCGCAAGAAATCATTAAAACAAAAGAACTAAGCGCTAAACTTCTTGCAGAAAATTGTGGTCAAACGTTTGAAAAAGTCATGAAAGATTTTAATCGCGATCATTGGATGGGTGCAGAGGAATCCATTGCTTATGGTATTGTTGATGCTATAGCCCCCTAACCCCCCGAATGGGGAATTTCCACTTTTCCCCATAAATAAGGATTTTATACATGATTTTAAAAAATATTGACACTGATGAAAGACCTCCCCTTTGGGGAGATTGAGAAGGGAATGAATTTACAACAAGAACTTAATAAGACCAGTGGTTTTAAAAATTTGGAGCTACTTGCCAAACAAGTAGTAGAAGGCTTCATTGCAGGGATGCATAAAAGTCCGTTTCATGGGTTCTCTGCGGAATTTGCTGAACATAAAATGTATAACCAAGGCGAAAGCACACGGCATATTGACTGGAAACTATATGCTAAAACCGACAAGTTGTATACGAAACGCTATGATGATGAAACTAATTTAAGATGCCATATTATTATAGACAATAGCAGTTCAATGCAGTATCCAAAAATGAGGTCTTTTTCTTTGGAACATCTTAATAAAATTGCCTTTTCAGCCTTAGCAGCAGCTTCGTTATTACACATACTAAAAAAGCAGCGTGATGCTGTTGGATTAAGTATTTATAGTGATGCCTATGACTACTATGCCCCGGAAAAAGGAGGCGAACGGCATCATCAAATGCTTTTGAGCCAATTGAGTGAGATGGTTGTTCCAACCCATTTAAAGAAACAGACCGAAACGTATCAATATTTACACGAAATAGCTGAAAAAATTCATAGGCGTTCCATGATATTTTTATTTACAGATATGTTTCAATCGACGGTAGATCAGGATAAATTATTTGAAGCACTTCGCCATTTAAAATATAATAAACATGAAGTTATTTTATTTCATGTATTTGACAAACAAAAAGAGATGACCTTCAATTTTGATAATAAACCTAGGCGGTTTATAGATGTTGAAACGGGCGATTTTATTAATTTGTATGCCGATAGCATACAGGAAAACTATGAGAATGCGGTGAGTAATTATTTTAAGGCTTTACAATTACGATGCTCACAATATAAAATTAAATATGTTGAAGCCGATATTAACAAAGATTTTAATAACATCCTCACAACATACATGATAGAACGGCAAAAGTTTGCTTAAGCCTCTTCTAGTCTCCCGAGAAGGGGAGGGATAATGACTTGATGATGTCAAAATCGCTTATTTTACTTTAAATATTGGGAACAAAAAACTTAACGAAAATAAAATTAAAAAACACAAAAAACGTTTGAGATATAAAAAAAATGCATGTATATTTGCAACCGCAATAAAGCAACGGTCTGGTAGTTCAGTTGGTTAGA
>CAXBHA010000851.1:0-1521 GCA_963974955.1 uncultured Yeosuana sp.
TTTTGTCTATAGTATTTATACTTTGATTTGATGTGAAAGATATTTTTGATTTTAAATTCGAAGATTTTTCATTAGAAAATTATAATCCGCATCCTCATATAAAAGGGAAAGTGGCTATATAATTTCTATTTTCTAATTATTTCAATAACTGACTTTATCAACAAGTGTCCTCTTCTTTCATGAATAAATTATTTTTTAGTATTTTAATGATTACCTGTTGGATTTTACCAACTTGTGCTCAAGTGAACTTTGAAAAGGGTTACTATATAAATAATCTCAATGAAAGAATAGAAGGTTTTATACAAAATATCGCAGCCAGAACTAACCCTACCTACCTTTGGTATAAATCTTCACAGAATGGTGATGACATAAAACTTTCCATAAACGATGTTAAACAATTTGAAATCTATAACTATACCAAATTCATTAGAGTTTCAACGAAAATCGATCAATCAAATCAAAGTATAAATACTATAGACAAAAGCTGGAAACCTAAACTGGAAAACAAGACAGTATTTGTAAAGTCAATCATTGAAGGTAAAGCCAGTTTATATTCTCACACCAATAGTACCCGCAAACTCTTCTTTTTCAGTAAAGATAGTTCTGAAATTAAACAATTGATATTCAAGCGCTATTTAAAGGATAAAAATAATCTTGGAGAGAATAATACATTCAGAAAACAATTATTAAAAAACCTCTCATGTCCAAGCTTCAATTTTGAAAAAATGCAAATGGTCACTTATTCTAAAAAAAGCCTCAAAGGCATAATTAAAGAATATAACACATGTATTGGGCACGAATCTGTGATTTTTGACAAGCCAATAGGAAAAACAAAATTACGCTTAACATTAAGACCAAGATGGAATAGTTCTTCAACTACTACACCTATCCCAGTGTTCCCATCCGCAAATTTAACAATGAATAAAAAACAAAGTTTTGGACTGGGAATCGAAACAGAACTGATATTACCTATAAATAGAAATAAGTGGAGCTTAATTGCCGAGGCAGTGTATCAGAAATACAATTCTCAAAATTCATATGAGAATAATAATATTTCAGGAGGTATTGTGAATGCTAAATTAACGTATTCATCTATTGAATTTCCCCTTGGTTTTAGGCACTATATCTTTTTAAATGAAGATTCAAAACTATTTATAAATACAACCTATATTTTTGATTTCACTTTAGAAAATGAAATTGAATTTACAAGAAATGACGGCAGTATAATACGTGACTCCAGATTTACTACGCTCGGTAGTTTATCTGCTGGAATAGGCTACAAATACCTTGACAAATTAAGTTTAGAATTAAGGAATTTGACAATCTCCAATCGATCAATCAATTATTCGAATTCTGAATTCAATAGTATATCAATAATATTTGGCTATACTTTTCTATAATTATTAATTGCAACATCGAAAAATCAAAACTATATCAAACATATTTTATATTGCTTTAAATAGTTCAATAGTATCAATTTCTTAATTTATCGGGCTAATTCCGTTTGACCATTTTTATTTA
>CAXBHA010000852.1:0-1519 GCA_963974955.1 uncultured Yeosuana sp.
ATTGACTTTACACATCTACTATGGAACAAAAGCCTTGTATGACCCCGAAACCTCTAAAGTTGCAGAAGCTCAATACCGATATGTCGTTTACGTGCCATGGGCCACTCCAAAATCTACCGGTATGCCCGAAACCCCAAAAGCGCCAAACCATCCTTGGCTCATGGACCCAGGCACACATAGAGCACACATTATGATTACACCATTAAAAGTGGATGGAGATTTGTGATATAAATGAAGTATAATAAATACATCAAAAAGTCACCATTAGTTTCCGAAATTGGTTTGGGCACATGGCAATTAGGCGAAAATTCTGGTTGGAAAAGCATGCCTGAAAAAAAAGCCGTTGATATGGTTCATAGATCTATAGAATTGGGAGTTAATTTTTTTGATACAGCTCCAAATTATGGACAGGGAACCAGTGAATTAAGACTTGGAAAAGTACTAAAGAATTTTGATAGAAGTAAGATAGTAATTAATACAAAATTTGGCCATTCTGTAACGGGAGAAACAAACTTTAGTGCAAACTACATCCGAGAATCGTTAGAAGGTAGTTTAAAAAGACTACAATTGGATTATATTGATTCTCTTATCATTCACAGCCCTCCTTTTGAATATCTAGATGGAAATAATAATCCACATTATGAGATATTAGAACGTTTAATGGATGAAGGTAAAATTAATGCTTTTGGAGCTTCCCTAGACACCTACAATGATATGAAGCTTTTTATGGATACTACAAACTGTGGTGTTATTGAAGCCTTCTTTAATATTCTTCATCAGGATACGGCTTTAGCATTTCGTTTAGCACAAAAAAAAGATGTTGGAATTATTGTAAAAATTCCTCTTGATTCTGGTTGGCTTTCAGGTAAATACAATGCTGAAAGCATATTTAATGATATTAGAAATCGCTGGTCAAGAACAGACATTATAACTAGGAGTAATTTGATAAAAAAAGTAAAAAATATTATAGATCAAGAAAACAATCTAGCACAATCGGCGATATCATTTTGTTTAGCCTATGATGCTGTTTCAACTGTGATTCCGGGCAATACAACAATTACTCAACTGAAAAGTAATTTAGAAAGTGCGAATAAACCAATTTCAAAAGAACTTGTTGAAAAGTTGGAAAATTTTTATCAAAACGAAGTGAAGCATCTTAATCTTCCGTGGTAGATAAAATCCAAAGGCATATTTTATGTTATTAAATTCTGACTACTAATAAAGTTAATAACTGCTTATAAATACGCATACACAGGTATTGATTTTGTAGACTCAAAATTCTAACTTCGTTTATCCCGATGGTTATCGGGACTGATATAAAACATTAGAAATCCAATATATTTATTTAGCATTATAGTCTTTCTTTTCGGAATTTTTATGTTCTTCATTTTTGGGTTTTAGGGAATTGGGGCTATCCTTTGGTTATTTGGAATTTATACAATTTTAGTTTTAACCAGTTTTCTGCTTAAAAAATCTAAAATTAAATACCGACAAATTATTGAATGGACTTTAATATTTG
>CAXBHA010000853.1:0-1514 GCA_963974955.1 uncultured Yeosuana sp.
ATTTATGTGCGAGCATATTGCTGATAAAGCTATTGGTTATGGTATGGAAAGTCATATCATTGATGGCAATAATATTATTGAAGTTTATACAAAAGTAAACCAAATTGCAGCCAGTTTACGACAATCACCAAGACCTGTTTTATTGGAATTTAAAACCTTTAGAATGCGTGGTCACGAAGAAGCAAGTGGAACAAAATATGTTCCTCAAGACCTAATGGATGCGTGGGCACTAAAAGATCCTGTGGCCAACTTCCAAACATTCTTATACGATCAGGGTATTTTAAATGAATCGCTTGAAACAATCATTAAGGAGAACATAATAAACGAGATTAGCGATAATTTAAAAATAGCATTTGAAGAAGACGCCATTATTGCCAATGAAACAAATGAGTTAAAAGATGTTTATAAATCGTTTAACTATGAAGAAATTAAGGCAAATCCTGAAAAAGAAGAATTGCGTTTAATTGATGCCATTTCACAAGGCTTAAAACAAAGCATGGAACATCATGATGATTTAGTCATTATGGGACAAGATATTGCAGAATACGGCGGAGCGTTTAAAATGACTGAAGGATTTGTTGATCTTTTTGGAAAAAACCGTGTTAGAAACACACCTATTTGCGAATCTGGTATTGTTGAAGTTGGTATGGGGTTGGCCATTGCAGGAATAAAAAGTGTCATTGAAATGCAATTTGCCGATTTTGTTTCTTCAGGATTTAATCCCATTGTCAATTATTTGGCTAAATCCCATTACCGATGGAATCAAGAGGCCGATGTTGTTATTAGGATGCCTTGTGGAGCAGGTGTTGTGGCTGGACCATTTCATTCCCAAACCAATGAAGCTTGGTTTACTAAAACACCGGGTTTAAAAGTTGTGTATCCCGCGTTTCCTTATGATGCCAAAGGTTTATTGGCAACTGCCATTAACGATCCTAACCCCGTATTGTTTTTTGAGCATAAAGGCTTGTATAGAAGCATTCGACAAGATGTTCCAACAAATTATTACACGCTACCTTTCGGCAAAGCCTCATTGCTTAGAGAAGGACCTAATGTAACCATAATTACATATGGTGCAGGTGTGCATTGGGCTCTTGAGACCTTAGATAAAAATGTTAATATTAGTGCAGATCTTATAGATTTAAGGACACTACAACCTTTGGATACTGAAACTATTTACGAATCCGTAAAAAAAACAGGACGCGCTATTATTCTTCAAGAGGACTCATTATTTGGTGGTATTGGAAGTGACATTTCGGCACTTATTATGGAGCATTGTTTTAAATACCTTGATGCACCTGTAAAACGAGTTGCAAGTTTAGAAACGCCCATTCCATTTATAATGCAGTTGGAAAATCAGTATCTTCCTAAAAACAGATTTGAATTAGAGCTAAAAGCTTTGTTGGATTATTAGTTAAACATTTGCTAACTAATAAGTTAAATTGTCAGTTTCACCTGAAAAAATTTCAGTTAGTTCCGTTTGGTATTTGATTTGATATTATAAAAGTGAAATTGAA
>CAXBHA010000854.1:0-1514 GCA_963974955.1 uncultured Yeosuana sp.
AAGGGTTAAAAATAGAATCAAGAACGAAAGTTTTGAATGGTATTTTTGTTACCTTTTGGATAATCTCACTAAGCAATACATAACCAAGGGAGCTGTACTTATATTGAGATCCTGGTTCAAACAATAAATCATCATTCTTAAAAAGTGATAGTCCTTCGGTAATACTCATTTTTTTATTCAAAGCATATTCCGTATCATTTTTATAATGTCTTATACCCGCAATATTTCCACCAAGTTGTCTTACTGTAAAATCATATGCTTTTTTAGGGTAATCAGGTAAATAATAGTAAACACTTTTGTCAAGATCAATTAATTTATCATCCGTTAATTTGGCTAATGTTACACCAGTAATTGACTTAGAAATACTAGCGATTCTAAATATGGTTTTATTTGGTTTTACCTTAATTCTCGGCTTTTTATTGGCATAGCCAAATCCTTTCGACCAAATAAGTTTACCGTGTTTGGAAACCGAAATGGACATGCCAGGAATGTTATGGGTTTTTAAAAATGCCGTAGCTAGTTTTTTAGCATTTCTTGGTTTAACAAATTCAGGATTATCTGTTGTTTGGCATATACCTAAGGAACTTAAAGATAGTAAAATGAAAGTTATAATTTTCTTCATTTAAAATATTTTCTTCATAGCAGTTATTTGTATATTAAATAGTTTGCTCTAATTTTTTTGAAATTTTCAAGGCCTTCTTGCCAAGTAGCTCTAATCTCATCTTCAGTGAATCCTGATTCTATTTGCTTCTGTAAAATATCATTACCAGCGTGAATTGTAAACGTAGGCCCAAAGAATGTTTCATTTTTTGGTGTTTTATTATAAGCGTCTATAATATATTTTAAAGTGAAGCGATTGAGTGTTGGTTCGTTTCTCAAATCTACTCCATAACAAATTTTATTTTCAAACCTTGGATGTTTATCGCCTTCATTAGGTCTAGGGATATAACTAAAGTCACTTTTTGGAAAGAATGGAGCGCCATAACACTGCATTTGGAAATTAGTTCCACGTCCCACATTAATTATGGTTCCTCTAAATATATCTAAGCTAGGATAAAGATTTATGGCTTTATCATTAGGTAAATTGGGTGAAGGTTTTATAGGTAAACTATAAGGTGTTTGATGTGTGTAGTTTTTTAATGGAATTACTGTAAGCATGCATTGAATTCCATTTGTAAGCCATTTTTCACCATTTATCATCTTAGCATATTCTCCAATAGTCATTCCGTAGACCAATGGAACGGGATGCATACCAACAAAACTTTTAAAGGCCAAATCTAAAACAGGCCCATCAATGTAGTGTGCGTTAGGATTGGGCCTGTCAAGTACAATCATTTGAATATTAGCTTCAGCGCAAGCTTCCATCACATAGTGCATGGTAGATAGATACGTGTAAAAACGGACACCAACATCCTGAAGATCAAAAATCACCAAATCTATATCTTCAAGTTGCTCTTTGGTAGGTTTTCTGTTTTTTCCATGAAGAGATATAATGGGCAAGCCAGTTGTATTGT
>CAXBHA010000855.1:0-1512 GCA_963974955.1 uncultured Yeosuana sp.
CAAATCAATAAATTTCCCTAATACCCCCGAAGTACTAATAAAAAGAGTGCCTATTAAAAGTTCAATAAGGTGGTTGGTATGTTGGTTTTTCATTTATTTAGAAAGCTCAGCAAAGTACTGATAGAAATACGGAATGGTCTCGATACCTTTTAAATAATTAAAAATCCCAAAATGTTCGTTTGGCGAATGGATAGCATCACTATCCAAGCCAAAACCCATTAAAATAGTTTTACTTTTTAACTCTTGCTCAAATAATGCTACAATAGGAATACTGCCGCCACTACGTTGTGGAATTGGTGTTTTGCCAAAGGTATCTTGGTACGCTTTTGAGGCTGCCTGATAGCCAATATTGTCAATAGGCGTTACATAACCTTGGCCACCATGATGTGGTGTCACTTTTACTTTAACGCCTTTTGGAGCAATACGTTCAAAATGGGTTTTAAAAAGTTGGGTGATTTCTTGCCAGTCTTGATGTGGGACAAGCCGCATGGAGATTTTAGCATGGGCTTTACTGGCAATAACGGTTTTGGCGCCTTCACCGGTATAACCTCCCCAAATACCATTAACATCTAAGGTTGGGCGAATGGAATTTCGCTCATTGGTGGTATAGCCTTTTTCTCCATAAACAGCTTCAATGTCTAAGGCTTTTTTATAGTTTTCTAAATTGAAAGGTGCTTTTGCCATGTCAGCACGTTCGGTCTCTGAAATATTTTCTACTTTATCATAAAATCCTTGTATGGTAATATGGTTATTTTCGTCGTGCAGGGATGCAATCATTTTGGTTAATATATTGATAGGATTTGCTACGGCGCCACCATACAACCCAGAATGTAAATCCCTGTTTGGGCCAGTGACTTCTACTTCAACATAACTCAATCCGCGCAATCCGGTTGTAATGGATGGGACGTTATTGGCTATCATGCCGGTGTCTGAAATTAAAATCACATCATTTTGAAGCTTTTTTTGATTGGCTTTAACAAATTTTGAAAGGTTGACACTACCAACTTCTTCTTCACCTTCAATCATAAATTTAACGTTACAAGGCAATTGGTCTGTTTTAGTCATAAACTCTAAAGCTTTCACATGCATATACATTTGTCCTTTGTCATCGCAAGCACCACGAGCAAAAATGGCACCTTCTGGATGCAATTCAGTCTTTTTAACAATGGGTTCAAATGGAGGCGATGTCCATAATTCCATAGGGTCTGCTGGTTGCACATCGTAATGACCATACACAATGGGGTTGCCATCTGTTTCACAAATTTCAACATGGTCACAACCAGCATTTATAAGACTGGCTTTAACAACCTCGGCAGTTTTTAGGATGTCCTTTTTATATGCTGAATCGGCACTTATTGAAGGAATTTTAAGCAATTCAATAAGTTCATTTATAAATCGTTTTTGATGTTCTTGGACATAAGATTGAATATTTTTCATGTGATTTTATATTTATATCAAAAGTAATAAAATTGAAGGTTTTTGAAGGTATATGTTTGCAATTTAAAAATCTTG
>CAXBHA010000856.1:0-1511 GCA_963974955.1 uncultured Yeosuana sp.
GCAACTGAAATTGCCCAATTGGTTTCCCAAATTGGATACGCTCTTTGCTGTATCTAAGTGCCGTATCATAACAATCCATTGCAGCTCCAATGGCCCCCCATGCAATGCCATAACGCGCTGAATCTAAACAACCAAGAGGTGCGCCAAGACCAGATTTGTTAGGTAATAAATTTTCTTTAGGAACTTTTACATTATCAAAAATAAGCTCTCCTGTTGAACTAGCTCTTAACGACCATTTGTTGTGCGTTTCAGGGGTGGAAAACCCTTCCATGCCACGTTCAACAAGTAATCCATGAACGCGTCCACTTTCATCTTTCGCCCAAACAACCGCCACTTGTGCAAACGGCGCATTCGAAATCCACATTTTAGCTCCATTTAAAAGATAATGATTGCCTTTGTCTTTAAAATTGGTCGTCATCCCAGCAGGGTTACTGCCATGATCGGGCTCGGTTAATCCAAAACAACCTATCCATTCGCCGCTTGCCAATTTTGGTAAGTATTTTTGACGCTGCGCTTCGTTACCATATTTCCAAATAGGATACATTACAAGAGAGGATTGTACTGATGCTGTACTTCTAATTCCAGAATCACCACGTTCAATTTCTTGCATGATTAATCCATACGAAATTTGGTCTAATCCAGCACCGCCATATTCCATGGGAATATAAGGGCCAAACGCACCAATTTCAGCTAATCCTTTTACAATTTGTTTTGGAAACTCAGCTTTTTGTGCATAGTCTTCTATAATTGGCGACACCTCTTTTTTTACCCAAGCGCGGGCAGCGTCTCTTACTAATTTATGCTCTTCGGTTAAAAGGGCATCTACATTGTAATAATCAGGAGCTTCAAATAAATCTGGTTTCATTCTATTTTGTGTTATATTGAATGTATAATTCTGAAATTACACCCTCTTTTTTTGTTAAAAATGTAACAGATGTCAAATTTAACTAAATCGAGTGAATTTTGTGTTACGAAACAAGCAAATAATTGAAGAGATTACCGATTTAAAAATTCCGCTAGTAAGCGGTGAAAATGGTGTACACCTTGCTCTCGTGTTGGCGAAAAGCGACCCGCTTTATAAAATGAAGAGCGAACTCCTTTTTGCACATTTTCAACGACTTCCTCATCTTCCATTTCTACTTTTTCTAAACCACTGCCAGCACCAGTTTCTAATTTGGATGCATCATAGACATAAGTTCTAAAGGATACCTTGGTCTTGCTTATATTTATAGGTTGCACACTATTTATGGACAGTCCCCAAGGATAAAAATTAAACATCATGTTAGGGAAGACCCAATAGTAATAAGCCGCAACATGTTTACCGTAATCAATGTGGTTTTTAGGCAAATCAAAAACATTTTTATTGTCTTGGGAATAGCCAATTTGAAGATTACAATACTCATAAATTTCTGTTTTGTAACTGCCATAATCAAGAACAGCATTTAGATCTTCATGTACAAAAGGAACGTGGAATCCTTCTAAGTAATTATCGCAATAAAGAGCCCAATGCG
>CAXBHA010000857.1:0-1510 GCA_963974955.1 uncultured Yeosuana sp.
GATTAATAAGTGTAAATTTAAAAAGGCTAATCTAATAGCGCAGTCGAAGTATGACCTATAAAAAACAAATAAATATAAACAGATGAAACGAACATTAACAAATTTTAAAAATTTCTTCACATCCCGATCTATCGGGAGGGAATGTTTAAAATTTTTAATGAACTCATTTAAACTTTTTCCATTTGCTAAAAAATTGCCCTTTTTTACCCATTTTTTGTCTTTTTCTTCTTCCGTAGCACTGCTATGCAACTCAAAAAACACTTCAAATGGTCAAAAAATGTCTAATTTTCGCTTAAACGCAGAAAGTTTAAATGAGTTCAATGTGAGGACGTAGCGATTACATACGTTCTCAATTTTTTAATTGACTTATTATAAAAATTTAAACGTATGAAACCATTAAAAAAAGAAGATATTAGTCAAGACGTTTTTGACTTGTATGATGACTACGCTCACAATAAAATAAATCGACGTCAATTTGTTGAAAAACTATCGCTGTATGCTATTGGCGGTTTAACCGTTTCTTCACTGTTAAGTTTTATGGCACCCAATTATGCGGATAGTATTTTAGTAAATCCAAATGATGAGCGTTTAGAATCTAAATACATAACCTTTGACTCTCCAAAAGGCGGTGGAACTATAAAAGGGTTATTATCCCAATCTGATAACAACACAAAAAAACTGCCCGGTGTTGTGGTAGTGCATGAAAACCGTGGTCTTAACCCATATATTGAAGATGTTGGAAGGCGTGCAGCCCTTGAAGGTTTTATTACCTTGGCTCCAGATGCATTAACACCTCTTGGTGGCTATCCAGGAAATGATGATGACGGACGAGAACTACAAAAAAAGCGTGACCGAAATGAGATGCTTGAAGATTTTATTGCTGCTTTTCATTATTTAAAATCTCACGAACATTGCAATGGCAATATTGGTGTAGTTGGATTTTGTTTTGGTGGCTGGATTGCTAATATGATGGCAGTAAAATTACCAACACTTAAAGCAGCAGTTCCTTTTTATGGCGGACAACCATCTGCCGAAGAAACCGCTCAAATAAAAGCACCGTTAACATTACAATATGCCGGTTTAGATACTCGCGTAAATGCTGGCTGGCCAGCTTATGAAACTGCTTTAAAAGAAAATCAGGTTGACTACACTGTTTACATTTATCCCAACGTTAATCATGGATTTCATAATAATACCACACCACGGTTTGATAAACCAGCGGCCGATTTAGCTTGGGAACGCACGATTGCTTTTTTTAAAGGGAAATTAAAATAATTCATATCAATTAGTAGTAGCAGAAATATAAACAACGATGAAAGAAGTGATAAGAACTCCAGAAAATAGATTTGAAAATTTGGAAAGCTACAATTTTTCAAGTAACTACATAGATGTGGAAGAAGGCTTAAGACTGCACTATCTTGACGAAGGAAACATAAACAAACCGATTGTATTGCTACTCCATGGAGAACCAAGTTGGTCGTATCTCTATCGGAAAATGATTCCTATTCTT
>CAXBHA010000858.1:0-1507 GCA_963974955.1 uncultured Yeosuana sp.
GGCCCGAACACCGGAATTAAAGGTTACCTTGCCAAATATAGTTGAGGATGAATTACTGGATATTTTGTTTCCATAAAAGTATATTTCAAGTCTTTTTCGATAGCCACATATGCCTCACAAACCTTAGTCGTAATCAAAATCCTACCGGCCACTGCGTTTAGGGCAAAATAAATATCGAAAATTTTAAAAATTACTTGGAATCATCTATTTTTATTCACTAAACAGTTCCTCAACCAAATAAATAGACATTGCTTTAAGGATTGTTCCCCCTTTTGTTGGAATAAACATACTATAAATTAGTTTTTAAAATAATGATTCCCTGTCCAATCTGTAACCACCCCAAAACCAAATTAAAATACCAGCTTAAATTTAATGTGCATCAATGTACTAATTGCGGTTTTCAATTTTGTCCCGATGCCACTTTCAACAAAAGCTTGGTTTCTGATTTAAATGAAGAAACCCGTGAAAAAGCACTTATCAATTTAAGGAAAGAGAATTTCCAACATATCATAGCCTCCATTAAGAAAAACAAGGAAATTAAATCCAAGGGGCTCGAGGTAGGTCCGGGATATGGTTGGTTTTTGGAGGTCTGCAGGGACCATGGCATTAGTTGCTTGGGTATTGAACCGGAAACCCGCTTCAATGAACACTACCAAAAGGAAGGCTTGCAAGTAAAGAATGGTTTTTTTCCACAAGATCTACAAGAAGAATCACATTTTGATTTTATTGCCTATAATGATGTTTTGGAACACCTGCCCGATCTTAAGGGAATTATGGAAGCCAATTACGGTTTACTTAATCCGGAAGGACTATTGATCGTTAATTTACCTCAACAAAGTGGTTTAATATATTTCATTTCCAAAATGGCTTATCTATTCGGGGTAAAATCCTTAATGGATAGAATGTGGCAATTTAATTTTCACAGCCCACATTTGAGTTACTTTACCAAACTAACCTTGATTAAATTAGCCCTGGACAACAATTTTGAAGCAGTTGAATCATTTCCTTTAAAAACCATTAATTTATCTGAAATATCAGATAGGATAGAACAGGATAACCAACAAGGAACTCTGGCGAAAATAGCAACTAAAATTGGAGTGTTTCTTTTGTTTCCATTTTTACAAATTTTCCCGGACACCCGTTGTTTTATATTTAGAAAAAGGTAATTGAGCAAAAAAAATGTAGTTTCTTCAAAACAACATTTAAAATCAAATATCGTTAAAATATTAATTTAGTTTGTTAATTATTACGAATGGGCAGTTTGGATTCATTTGACTCCTAGCTGTTAAAACGCCAAGAAGTATAAAATCACCAAACTCGATGATTGAAATATTACTGAAAATTAAAAACTCGATAAACAAGTTTACCGGATTTACTGGCGATAACAACAACTCCTTTAGAAATCCGATATTTATACTACTTTGCATCTTTCTATTATTGACGCTCCTTGCGGCTTACTCCAATCATTTTCAAAATGGCTTTCATTTTGACGATAGCCATACCATAG
>CAXBHA010000859.1:0-1504 GCA_963974955.1 uncultured Yeosuana sp.
GTGGTTTCGACAGGCTCAACCACCGGGGGCGTACCGGAACCCGACCTTGTCGAAGACGATGGAATCATTAAATTTTTTTTGCTCAATATTTTATTGATTATTTTTACCTTCAATCAAACACACCTCAGCTATGACTGTCCTATTTGTGCTCTTTTTTGCCATGGTTTTTGGCTTTATTGGATTTTATTGGCAACGGAAAAAACAAAATAAATGGAAAGTCCCCTCCTCCCCATTCCCAACTGAATGGCGCAGCATTTTAATGGAAAACATTCCGTATTACAGGTCTTTGTCATCGGATGATAAACAGCGTTTTGAATACAAAATCCAAGAATTCTTATTGAACTGCAAGGTAACCGGAGTGAAAACGGAGATCAACTTAAAAGACAAGATACTTGTGGCCTCCAGTGCCATTATCCCAATTTTCGGTTTTGAAGATTGGAAATACATCAACCTTTATGAGGTCTTAATTTACCCTACCTTTTTCAATGAAAAATTCAGCCTAGACGCTGCCGACAGGAGGGTTTCCGGGATGGTTGGCAATGGACCTATGGAGGGTGTGATGATCTTGTCAAAAAAAGCCTTGGAATTGGGCTTTAAAAATGAAACTGATAAAAAGAATACAGCCATACACGAATTTATACATCTAATAGACAAAACCGATGGGTCAGTGGATGGCATTCCCTCTTTGCTAATGGAAAGGCAATATGCCATACCTTTGCTAGATTATATCAATAAAAAAATAGAGGAAATTCACGAAGGAAAGTCAGACATTAATCCATATGGTGGAACTAATCAAGCGGAATTTTTTTCTGTGGCCAGTGAATACTTTTTTGAGCGGCCAAAACTACTGAAAAGAAAACATCCAAAGTTATACGCCTTATTGGAAAGGGTATTTAATCAGGACATGGCTTCAAAAAACCTAAGAAAATAGACTTCAAAAACCTGCGATTTATTAAAATATTAGTACCTATTAATGATAAAATTTTTTATATATTTGCCAATAACGAAAAACGACTATCGATATTTAATTTTATTAATCCTAAATATATAAAAGGATAATTTATTAAATAACTTTTTAGAGTACAAAACCACCTTGTAAGGTCTTTTGTTAAACAAACAGTCTTTAAAGATTTAATTTTTAATTTCGAATTGCATGAAAGCTCATTTTTTAGTTGTATTCATTTTAGTACTTAATGCATTTCCAATAAGCGTTGCGTTGGCAGCCAATTATTATATATCTAGTGCAACTGGCGACGACAGTAGATCACTAGAAGAGGCCCAAAACCCCGCCACTCCTTGGAAATCTATAGCAAAAGTCAATTTTATATTTAATTCACTTAAACCTGGAGATGCCCTACTTTTTAAAAGAGGAGAAACCTTTTATGGCAGCCTTCACCTCAGTGCTTCAGGAACAGCTTCTTCTCCATTAAAGATCGGTGAATATGGATCAGGAGTAAAACCTATCCTAACTTCCTTTCAAACCATTGAAAAGTGGAAATCCCTA
>CAXBHA010000860.1:0-1504 GCA_963974955.1 uncultured Yeosuana sp.
ACTACAGGAAAAATTTTTCTGGAAATAAGCCCATCTTTTTCTAACTCTCTTACTGTTTGAGTAAACATTTTATTTGAAATGCCCGGAATTTTCTTTTGTAATGTTCCAGAACGCAAGTCGCCTTCTAATAAATGAAACAAAATTAAAGGCTTCCATTTTGTTCCTATTAAATTCATTGTATAATTTAAAGGACAACTATTATCTTTATTCAAAATTATAACTTTATATTATTGATATTCATTATTTTACTCGTTTTAGTAACTATGCTACTTTTTGGTAAGTTATTGCTTAATAGACAAATATAAACTAAATTTGTAATCTAAATTATAGTATATGACAACTATTAAAAATTACCCTAAATCATTTTCACATATAGGAATCACAGTACCTGACATTATTAAAGCAGTCGAGTTTTATCAAGAGGTGATGGGGTGGTATGTAATTATGCCTCCTTCAAAAGTTTCAAAAGAAAGAGATACTGCTATTGGTCAAATGTGCATTGACGTTTTCGGAAACGATTGGACTGAATTTGAGATTGCTCATTTAGCAACTTCAGATGGCATTGGAATCGAGTTATTTTCATTTCCGCATGGGATTAAAGAAGCTCCAGAATTCAACCCTTTCAATACTGGACTTTTTCACTTTTGCGTTCAAGACCCAAACATTGAAACTTTAACAAAAAAAATAGTTGAATATGGAGGAAAACAACGAATGCCAATACGAGAGTATTACCCGAATGAGAAACCTTATAAAATGGTATATGTTGAAGACCCTTTCGGGATAGTCTTCGAGATTTATACTCACAGTTATGAATTAACTTATTCTTCTGGAGCATATCAAAAATAAAAACTGTATATAAGCCGTATATAATTTATTGCTAGTTCGAGATTGCTTACGAAAATACTCGCGGATTTTCTATTTGGTTTTTATTTGACACAGAGTTATCTGAATTAAAATTTCTGTTGTGCCCATTCTTCTTTTAAAATGCCATAACAACAGGTGCTGCGTTTAAAACCATCAACCATTAAAGTGTCTTTCCGCAGAATACCTTCAAGAATACCTCCAATTTTTTCAACGGCTTTTCTAGAAGGTATGTTACGTTCATCAATTCTAAATTCAACTTTATCAAAATCCAAGGTTTCAAAAGCATACGTAAGCATTAAATTCTTCATTTGGGTATTTAAACCGGTTCCTTGAAACTCTTTGCCTATCCAAGTCCAACCTATATGGAGGACTTTATTTTTCCAATTGATAAGTCCATAACGCGTGCTACCAGCATATGCCTTTTTAATTTTATCATACACTATAAAAGGAATAATTGTTTTATTATAGTAACCGTCTACAGCAACTTCAACATAGTCTTTTAGTTTTTCGGGAGAAGAAATATCACTGGGAGAATATTGCAGCAATCCGTCTTGGGTTGCAATGGGAAGTAAATGTTTGTAATTACTTATTAATTGTTAGGGTAATTAGTTCGTATAAAAGCTTCATGCGGCGTATCTAG
>CAXBHA010000861.1:0-1504 GCA_963974955.1 uncultured Yeosuana sp.
TTGGTTCAGAGTGTCACGTCGACAACGTGGAAGTCACTGGTTCGAATCCAGTATGACCCACATCACTAAAAAATCCTGATACATGTATCAGGATTTTTTAGTGATAATTTTGGTGTAAACTTATTTGATATGAAAATTATAGCAATTCCAAAACTCTTTCCATAGCCATACCTCTAGATCCTTTTACTAAAAAGGTAGTGTTTTGATATGTTGAGCCTAAAAATTCCAATTTAAAATCTTCAAACGTTGTGAACGAAATGATTTTGGGACTTACAATTTTGGATTTGGAAAAGTTGGAGCCAATTAAAATAATTTTGTCTAAAAGCATGGTGGATGCCAAATCTGTTAGATATTGATGTTCCTTTCCTGAGTCTTTTCCTAGTTCAAACATATCACCTAAAATGGCTATTTTAACTTTGTCATTTAATTTTTCAAAATTTTCCAAGGCAGCTTTCATGCTGGTTGGATTGGCATTATAAGCATCTAAAATGATTTTATTTGTGCTCTTAATAATAACTTGAGAGCGATTATTATTGGGAATATAATTCTCAATAGCCATTTTGATATTCTTAGCTTTAACTTTAAAATAATCAGCTATTGCTATTGCTGCAGCAATATTATTGAAGTTATAGTCGCCTATTAAATGACTTTTTATTGAAAGGTTATCATATTCTACGATAACATTCGGTTGTGCTTTAATAAAGTTAACAGTTACATCGCAATTCGAAGTGCTATTTCCAAAGGAATAGGTTTTAGTGCCTTTTGATTTTTCAATCTGTAATGGATCGTGATCATTTACAAAAATGGTTTTATTATTTTTAATAAGAAAGTCGTAGATCTCACTTTTTCCTTTAATAACGCCTTCTACGCTTCCAAAACCTTCTAAATGTGCTTTTCCAAAATTAGTTATGTAGCCGTAATCAGGCTTTGCAATGTTACATAAAAACGCTATTTCTTTAAGATGATTAGCACCCATTTCCACAATACCTATTTCTGTATTTTTAGTCATGGAAAGTAAGGTTAACGGCACCCCAATATGATTGTTTAAATTTCCAATAGTTGCTGTTGTCTTATATTTTTGAGAGAGAGTTGCATTAATTAATTCTTTGGTAGTTGTTTTTCCGTTGCTACCGGTAAGTGCAATAATTGTGGTTTTTAAATATAATCGATGAAACGATGCAAGCTCTTGAAGTGTTTTTAATACATTATTGACCAAAATGGTTTGTGCAATATGTGTATAATTGCTATCATCTATAACAATATATTTAGCGCCATTGTTTAGCGCTTGTTGGGTAAAGGTGTTTCCATCGAAGGATTCTCCCTTTAATGCAAAAAACATGTCCTGTTTTGAGATTTTTCGTGTATCGGTGGATACACCTTTGCATTCTAAAAAAAGAGAATGAAGTTCAGATATTTTCATCTGTTTATATCTATTTGTTTTTATAGGTCGGATGGAATGCCCTGTTAATCATATCGGTTGGTTTGCAAATTGTTAATGGGCATT
>CAXBHA010000862.1:0-1503 GCA_963974955.1 uncultured Yeosuana sp.
TTATTTTTAACAGAACAAAAATATAGGTTTGTTAATGAATTTTAAAGCATTAACATGCTTATTTCTTGTCCAATTTTTTAATTATTTCTGGAATCTTCTTTATATATGCTAATTGTTTCAATTTTTCACGCGATTCTTCTATTGGCGTACCAAAATAACTCTTGTCACCAGCTACCGATTTAGTAACTCCAGTTTGCCCCATTATAACCGCGTTCTTACCTATTGTAATACCACTATTTGTACCTACTTGCCCCCATAAGGTTACTTCATCTTCTATAATAACACAGCCTGCGATACCCGTTTGCGATGCGATTAAACACTTCTCTCCAATTACCGTATCGTGCCCAACATGAACTTGATTATCGAGCTTTGAACCGAAACCGATGGTAGTATCTCCTGTCACACCTCGATCAATAGTACAAAGTGCCCCAATGTCAACATTGTTTTTCAAAACAACTCTTCCACCAGAAATTAATTTATCGAAACCATCAGGTCGCTTTTTGTAGTAAAAAGCATCAGCACCTAAAACACTACCCGCATGAATGGTTACATTGTCGCCAATAACACAATTATCATAAATGGAAACGTTAGAATGTATTAAGCAATTATCTCCAATAGTAACATTGTTACCTATAAAAGCATTTGGTTGTATTACCGTATTTTTTCCGATTTTTGCCGTTGCTGAAATAGAACGATTATTTGGTACAAAAGGTTGAAAAAATGTAGTCAGTTTATTAAAATCCCTGAACGGATCATCTGAAATCAGCAATGCCTTTCCTTCTGGACAATCAACATTTTTATTTATTAAGATAATCGTAGCCTTAGATTTTAAGGCTTTATCATAGTATTTAGGATGATCAACAAATACAATATCACCATGCTCTACAACATGAATTTCGTTCATTCCCAAAACCGGAAAATCATCAATGCCCACATACGTACTCGAAATGATATCGGCAATTTGCTTTAATGAAAATATAGTAGGAAACTTCAATTTCTAAATTTGATTAGTATATAATACCACGTATAATTACTCCTTCACACGCTCCATATATGAGCAGCTAGAAGTGTCAATCTTAATTTTATCTCCTTCATTAATAAATAAAGGTACGTTTACCTCTGCACCGGTTTCTACTTTTGCCGGTTTAGTCGCATTAGTTGCTGTATTTCCTTTTACGCCAGGTTCTGTATAGGTAACTTCTAAAACTACACTTGCAGGCATGTCAACAGATAATGGCATACTATCTTCTGTATTAAACAAAATAGTAACAACTTCACCCTCTTTTAACAATCCTGGTGCATCTAAAGAACTTTCTTGTAAAGTGATTTGATTATAATCATCCGTATTCATAAAATGATACGTATCTCCTTCAGGATATAAATATTGATAAGAACGGGTTTCGACTCTTACATCTTCTATTTTATGACCCGCTGAGAAGGTATTATCCAATACTTTACCAGAAGTAACACTTTTTAATTTTGTACGCACAAAAGCAGGTCCTT
>CAXBHA010000863.1:0-1501 GCA_963974955.1 uncultured Yeosuana sp.
AGAAACCTCTATGTCAAACTCTTTGCCAATACTTTTTTGTTCGATTTCTCTTAACTTTTGCGCGTATTCCATTGAATCACGATCACTACTTCTATAAAATCCACCGCCACTGCCTCCCATTTTATTTTAATTTAGAGATTAATGTATTATAAGATTCTTTCAGAAAGTCCTTATGATGAGGAAATACCTCGAAATCACCTGTCTTGGCAAACTCCTGCATCTTTACTTGCAGATCGCTTACGTGTATTCCATATTTTACGGCCCCATTGTTTGCTTTATAAGTTGCCATTCCATCACAATATGACATACGAGACCACGTGAGACCGTCAAAAATCTCGGCACCTGCCAAAAAATATAGGCAAGTCGTTATTGGGTCAAGACTACCAAATACATGAATTGGTGCAGTTATGCCGGCCCTGTCTAGGTCATTTCTAAATTCAGCCAAATTCGTCATTCGCTTTATTATTGAATGCCCAAGTTCTTTTTCAGTAATACCAATGATATCAAAATGCTTTAATTCTTGAATATCCGGTAAAATTGATTTTAACGGAATGTTTTTGTTACCTGGCTTTTCAGGCTTTATTAAGAAAGTGGAAAGTTGATTTGGAAATTCGGCACTTAATTTTTGAGCATCTTCAATTTGCTTCGAGTACTTTATGTTTTGATCAAATGATATGAAAACTGATGGCATATGTTCGGGCCATTTTCTTAGAACTTCAAGATGTTTTTCCTTATTCCAATCATGATTGTATGGCGGACCCTCAAAAAGTTCACTTAAATCATAATAATTGGATGTTTCATATCCACCACTATCCACAAACATTAATTCTACGTTTAATGGGAACCCTTCTGGGGGAGCAATAAAACCTTGGGCAACATCAAAAGCACTAACTAAAGCTGTATCCGTTATAACCGTGCTTGAGGTTGTAATTATTTGATTAGCTTCAGAAATTTGATTTACTTTGTCTTTTTCTAAAAAACCAAATTTTTCATCAAACGGAATAAACCCTAAACCTTTACTTGAAAATGATGGCACTAATAATGGTGTCGTGATAGGGTTTCCAATTTTATGTATGAGTTTACTACTTCGAGCTAATTTCATAAAGTGCTTTTTTATCTTTGCATGAAAGGCATTGCCCGCATTCTACTATTGTGCCGTTCTCGCAACTATAAGTTAAATTGATTGGTACATCATTGTCTGAGCAAAATTGCCAAATATCAGTTTTTTGCATTTCCAAAAAAGGTGCTTCAATTTTGACTTTTCCATCGTAATAAATATCCAAATTTTGTTGTGCTGATTTGATGAAATATGGTTCACAATCACTGTAGCCCGTTCCAGAATGTACGCCGAGAGCAATAGTTCCAATTTCTTTACTGAAATTTAATAGTGCAAGACTAATTAACATTAAATTTCTTCCGATAATTTCACCAGAATTGAAATTTTTATTTGTTTTTAGTTTTGATGTAGAAATTTCTACATCAAAATACTCTGATATCTCAT